>NZ_JRKB01000061.1:0-170902 GCF_000800945.1 Plesiomonas sp. ZOR0011 | reverse complement strand
TTTACCGCTCATAGGCACCTCTCTTTGCGTTAGTTTATCTAACTGAAAGGTGTCTAGGAAATTGGTGGCGATTCAACGAGCCTATTTGGTGGTGACTCCAACGAATTCCCCCTAACCATTACAAATATACCCATACAACCGCAATGTATCCTCCAAAGAACACAAACGAGTCCCTAGGTTAAGCGTTGCGGCACTGCCGGCGGCGACGCCAAAGCGTACGGTATCAATGAGATCTGCGCCTTGAGATAGTTTTAATGTCATTGCGCCAACCATGCTGTCACCTGCGCCAACAGTACTCATTTTTTTCACCGGTGGTGGCACAACTTGAACGCAATGATCACGGTCTACGGCGAGTGCCCCTTGTGGCCCGAGTGACACTACTACGCGTTCGGCGGCGCCAGACTGCACTAATTCTTTGGCTGCATTGCGCTCGTCATCAGGATCTTCCAAAGTTCGACCAATCAGTGCAGAGAGTTCATTTTGGTTCGGTTTGACCAACGCAATACCGCATAAATCTAAACACGCTTTTAGGGCATCGCCAGAGCTATCGATGATGCACTGGAGGCCGTTGGCTTTTGCTTGTTGCACCAGTTCGATTAATTTTTCTAACGGTGTGCCGGGAGGCAAGCTGCCACTAATAACCAGAATCGAACCGGCAGGTATGGCATTGACGCGCTCAGCCAGTTGGTCAAACTCGGATTGGGTTAATTGCGCTCCTGGCATCACAAAGCGAAATTGTTCGCCACTGCTGTCTACATGGACATGCAGATTTTGCCGTGTCCAATCGGCGGTGGTTAAGGTCTCGGTCTGAATCCCTTCGCGATCAAGCAGTTCTTTGAGATGCTCGCCTGTGGGGCCGCCAATCGGGAAAATCGCGTGAGCTTGACCGCCCAGATAGACGATAGCGCGCGCAACATTAATTCCACCGCCGCCCGGTTCAAATACCGGCGCGGTACAACGCAGTTTTCCTTCCGGATACATTTTGGCCGTGGTGGTTGCGCTGTCTAATGAAGGAGACAACGTTAACGTGAATATCTCGGTCATGATAATACACCCATAATGGTCGTCATTAGCGCACGACATGGTGCGTGAGCGGGGCGGATGCGAAACTGTGCATCTATAAGCCGCGTATCTAGAAGCTATGCATCTAAGTAAAGCATATAACCGAGAACTGATGAGCTGACATGTAAAAGAGTGTGATGTTGCGTTGAGATATCCCTGAGCAGGCGGCTTCGTGTATAAATGAATCAATCAATTTGGAAAATCGGACAGGGAAAGCAAATGAACATATCTATCCAAAAAATCACACCACATGATGATGCGGTGATTTGCCACATTATCAAAACCGTTGGCGCTGAGTTTGGGGCAATTGGGGACGGTTTTGGTCCTTCTGATGCCGAAGTACTGCATATGAGTGAACATTACTGCGCTTCAATGCGAAGCCAATATTGGGTAGCTCGTATTGATGGCGTGGTGGTGGGTGGCTGTGGCATTGCGCCATTTAATGACAGTACAGAGACCAGTGAACTGCGTAAGCTCTTTTTACTGCCGGAAGGTCGAGGCTGCGGGTTGGGGCGGCAATTAGTGCAGCAATGTTTGTCTTTCGCCCAAGCGCAAGGGTTTACTCACTGTTACCTCGATACCTTAAAAAGCATGCATGCGGCGATTTCCCTGTATGAATCTTTAGGATTTGAGCATTTAGCTCAACCGCTAACGGGTACGCCACATTGTGGTTGTGATGTTTGGATGCTAAAGAAAATCAATAATTAAATGAACACGGGGAAGTGTAGCCTGCTGTCGTACATCCCCCGTATCACAGCATTTTATAAATTGCAGCACTGAATTTACTGCGATTTTTGATCCAGCAGCGGCTCAATAAATGCAGCCACTTTATCGCGGATCAGTGGCTGCGCCTCGGCTGTTGGGTGGATCCCATCACTCATCATCATTTCCGGTTTTAATGCAATATCTTCTATAAAGAAAGGGAGCAGAGGCAGGCTGTATTGCGTGGCAAGCTCAGGGAAGATTTGCTCGAACTGTCTCAGATAACGTGCACCATAGTTGCGAGGAAGTTGAATCTGGGTTAATACCACGTGAGTCTGTTGCGCTTTAGCCAGCTCAATCATTTGCGTGAGGTTTTGGCGCACAAGGGCTGGGGTAAAGCCGCGCAGGCCATCATTACCACCCAGTTCAATCAGCAACCAGTCGGGTTGATGTTCAGTAAGCAGAGCCGGTAAGCGATTCAATGCACCTTGCGTTGTTTCACCGCTGACACTGGCATTAATCAGCGAGTGGTCGGTGCCCTCGGAATGCCATTTTTGCTGTAGCAATGCAGGCCAACTTTGCTCTGCCTGCATTTGATAACCGGCACTGAGGCTGTCGCCAAGAATCAGCAGTGTTTGGGCATGAACGGATGAAACCCATAAACACAAGGCAAACAGGATACGTGCCATGAATTCAACTCCCATTATTGTTGTCAGGGGCCTTGGCAAATCAGTGCGTCTTGGCCAAGAAACTCTCACTATCCTTGAAGGTATTGACTTACAAGTCAATAGCGGCGAAACCGTGGCGCTAGTCGGCGCCTCCGGATCGGGAAAATCCACTTTGTTAGGATTATTGGCGGGGTTGGATTTGCCCTCCGTCGGTAGCATCAGCATCTTAGGGCAATCGCTCACCGAACTAGATGAAGAAGGGCGTGCGAAATTACGGGCGGAGCAGATCGGCTTTGTATTCCAGTCATTTTTACTGCTTCCCACCATGACCGCACTAGAGAATGTTATGTTGCCGGCGGAGTTACGGGGCGAGACCGATTGTGAGCCTCGCGCTCGCGCGTTACTGGAATCCGTCGGCCTTGGCGATCGTTTACATCATTTACCACCGCGCTTGTCGGGTGGGGAGCAGCAGCGCGTGGCGATTGCGCGTGCGTTTATGACGCGACCGCGTTTATTACTGGCGGATGAGCCGACCGGTAATCTCGATAGTAAGACCGGTGAAAAGGTGATTGAGTTGCTGTTTGCCCTTAATCGTGAACATGGCACCACGTTAGTAGTCGTGACCCACGATCGTGAATTGGCGAGCCGCTGTCAGCGACAGGTCGTGATGGTTGCTGGCCATTTGGAGGGGCATGATGTATCGGCATGACCGCGAAAATTCTGCGCACACCTTACCGCCAAAACCGGCCATACACCTAACAATGAGCCTAACCCTTGCACTAACTCGTGCAAACCGACATTCGGCTAGTCTTCACCATAAAGAACTATGCGGAGGGATGGGCATATGACGCAATGGCGATTAGGCTGGCGTCTGTTGCGCCGCGAAGGGTTTAGCGGTGAGCTGCGTTGGTTTGTGTTAGCACTAGCTCTGAGTGTGGCCTGTGTTTTGAGCGTGGCGCTGGTGGCCGATCGCCTTGGGGCAGGGCTTAAAGCGTCAGGGCGTGATTTTATCGGCGCGGATCGCGTATTGCGAACGGCAACGCCAATCCCTTCGGCTTGGTTACAGCAAGCAACGCAAGAGGGATTAGCTGTACAAACCACCGTCAGCTTTAACAGCATGCTGTTTCACGGCGATGCGCTACAGTTGGCCTCAATCCGCGCTGTGCCTGATGGTTTTCCTTTCTATGGCCGCTTAGAGTTAACCCCTAAACAGCCGCCAAAGCCAGGGGAAATCTGGTTGTCGGCCAGAGTGATGCAGCTGTTGGATGCTAAAGCCGGTGACGATATTGAGGTTGGCAATACCGTGTTGCGCGTGGCAGGCCTTTTGGGAGAAGAACCCGATCAAGGGTTTAGTCCTTTCTTACTGGCGCCGCGCGCCTTGATCCATAGCGCGGATATTGAGGCGACGGGCGCTTTGTTACCGGGGTCACGTCAGCAATGGCGATATTTGTTTAAAGGAACAACCGAAGAACTGAACCGTTATGCCAACTGGCTAACCCCGCAGTTACAAGCCGGACAAAAATGGATTTTGCCGGATGACACCGAATCCCAAGTCGGGCGCTCTTTAGGCAATGCCGAACGCTTTTTCCGATTAGCCTCGTTGTGTGGTGTATTACTCGGTGCGCTGGCTATGGGGATTGCGGTGCGGCACTTTGCCGAGCGGCAGACCAACATGGTGGCTCTGCTTAAAACCTTGGGTGCATCGCGCGCCAGTTTATGGCAATTGATGGGCAGCTTATTGTTTTCACTGACATTGCTGGGCGCGCTGTTAGGCGTGGTAGCCGGTACCGCAATGCAGTGGGTGACCTTGCAATTACTCGGTGAGCTGCTGCCTCCTGATTTGCCGGCGCCGTCATGGAGGCCTTTTGCGCTAGGCATTGCGGTGGCATTTTTCATTACCGCATTATTGGCGTTGATCCCTTTCTTACGCTTGCTGAAAGTACCGCCGCTGCGGGTATTGCGCCGCGAACTGGAGGCCGGTATTCCCAGTTGGTTTGCCATTCCTGTCGGGTTGCTTGGGCTATTTGCATTGGTCTGGGGATTTACCGCCGATGTGCGCTTAGCACTAGGGTTAGTCGGCGGTATGGGCATATTGATGGGGCTGCTAGCTGCTGTGGCTGCGTTATTGCTTCGCTTGGGCGCACGCATCAAAGGGCCACATGCCTTGCGATTGGCGCTGTCGCATCTTTCCCGTGAGCGCGCCAGTGGGCTGTTTCAATTAGCCGGTTTTGCGCTGGCGTTAATGCTGCTCGGTTTGCTGTGGGCGGCGCGTACTGACTTGTTGGATGAGTTTGCCGCCCGTTTACCGGCTGATGCGCCTAATCGCTTTTTGGTCAATGTGGCTGAGGGCGAGCGTGATGCAATTGGGCAAGCGCTGCACGCCGCCGGAGCGGTGATGTCGGACTTTTACCCTGTGGTGCGAGGGCGTTTGACGCATATTGCCGGTGAAGCTGTTGGCGAAGGGGCGGATACTGGGCGCGAAGGTGTCGATCGAGAACTGAATTTTACCACCACGGGCACCTTACCGGCTGATAATCAGGTGACCAATGGCAAATGGTTGCAAGGTAAGGGAGAAGTCTCGGTCGATAGCGAATTAGCCAAGCGCCTAAACATTCAACTTGGCGATATGCTCGGTTTCACAATTGAAGGACGCAGCTTCGAGGCGCGCGTGACCAGTTTACGTAGCATCAAGTGGGATAACATGCGTCCGAATTTTTACATGATCTTCTCGGACGATTTGCTGGCGCCATTCTCGCGCACGTGGCTCGGAAGCTATCGCTTACCAGAGAGCGGACGGGCAGCGGAAATTGAACTGATCCGTCAACATCCTACGGTCAGCCTGATTGATGTCGATGATTTGATCACGCGTTTATCGCGGGTATCCGAGCAAGTCAGCCGGGCATTGGCATTGATGCTGGGGTTAGTGACCATTGCCGCTTTACTGGTCTTGTTGACGCAGACGCAGGCCAGTATGGCAAGTCGCCGTCGCGAGCTCTTATTGATGCGTATGCTGGGGGCCGGAAGCCATTTGCTGGGTAACATGTTGCGTTGGGAGTTGGTGGCTAGCGGTGTACTTGCCGGCTTGTGCGCAGCCATCGTGGTAGAGTTCAGTTCGCTAGCGCTGCAGTGGTGGTGGTTTGATGGGCAATGGCAACTGCATTGGGATATCTGGCTGGGCTTACCTTTATTTGGCGCGGTGTTGATTACACTGACCGGACAAGGCATGCGCCGACAGCTGTTGGCCGGTACGTTGAGTGAACGATTACGAGGCTTAGGGCAAGAGTTACAGTGAGGCGTAGGGAATATCGCGCGTAATATTCGTATGCTGAAGGTGTCGCTGTCCGGTCATTCCGGGCAGCGCATTATCCTTGCTTTGTGAAGTGGCGTTGTGCTGTTAACCTGTAATGCGCATTAGGCGGTGATGCGATTATTGCGTACTAACGCGCGTCGTACGTTTTTACACATTTTGCCGAACTGATTGAGATCATCAAAGCCGGGTGCGATCCCCCGATCTAGCTGGTGTTGCCAGTATTGCAATTCAGTATCGACCAAATCCATCAGCTTTTTCGGACATCCGACACAGGAGTTATCCGGCCCACAGGTAAAGGTATCTTGCTGATACAAAGGGAATTCGGCTTTTACCGCATCGATGATCTGTTGCATCGCGGTGATGCGATCAGGTTTGATAGACATGCATACTCCCCAGTCATTCTCCCCATTAACAACACCCACATAAAATACGAAGGCTGTGCGTATATTTAGGTTGTTTGTCTCTGAAAATAACTGTTTTCAGAAAACGGTTGGTTTGAGAGGCTGATCGGATTCAAACGAACACTCAAATTTAGCGGTGTATTGTATCGAGCGATGCAAAATAGTCTATTTTCTGTGAAGTGGAAGATATTGTCTTCGTCGGTTGCTTAATGTTTGTATTGTGTGCAGGTTTATTTGTTTTGAGTGAAAGATAATGTTGAACGCGGGCGACACCTAACTTGTAACTTGAAAATGCGGCCCGCATTCTGAGATCAGCGATCAGCGCTTTAAAATGCGAATTGAGCGAATCTTATTATCAAAATCAATCGCTTCCTGATCACCGCCCTGACGGGTGTAGTAGCCACCGGTGTAGCTGATACCTTCATAGAAACGGACAGTCCAGCCATCAGGAATACTGAAGGAAGAGAGCCGATCCGCGAAACCATAACGGGCAAGATCCGGCATATCACGGCTAATCGCCAATGATGCTCCGCGCTGGTGGCTGCCATCAAAAATCATCAACACGTTTTGTGCGTGGCCATCATCCTCGTCTAATGAGGTGGCTGTGCATACGGCATCTTTGGTTTTACAGAAAATACTGCCATTGCCTTGGCCTTGTTCACAGCGTTGGCTCACTTTGTGGCGAGCGCTGCGCTCTGAGCGGCCTGCATCAGCGTACACATCACTGAATGGAGTCAGGGTGCATACATAGATGCGTTCACGGTAGGCAGGGCGTGAGGCCGGCTCATACACCGGATCTAACCCGATATTTTGATTGATGATAATCGATGCATCGGCGCAGCCGGCAACCGTGAGGAGTAAAATCCCAGATAATTGCTTGACCATAAATGACCTTGTATTACAAATGGGGCGAGAGAATTGCATAAATAGATACGAATGACCAGTGTTTGCTGCGTGATATGCGGCAAATTGTGGTGAAAAAGAAGTAGCGAAGAGGTGGGAAAACGCATTTAAAAGAGACAAAAATGCCGCGGTGTACTGGCCGTGATGTTGATGTCACTGGCCAGCACAACGCGGCGGGAGTGCCGATTTATTCGCTAAGAGTATTAAATATCAAAGCGATCGGCATTCATCACTTTGGTCCATGCGGCGACAAAGTCATGAACAAACTTCGGATGATTATCATCTTGCGCATACACTTCGGCGTAAGCCCGCAAAATGGAATTGGAGCCAAACACCAAATCCACTCGGGTAGCGGTCCAGCGCACGGCACCGGTTACGCGGTCACATATCTGATACAGATTTTCGCCTGCCGGTTTCCATGTGTAGCTCATATCGGTCAAGTTGACGAAGAAATCGGTCGACAAGACGCCAATACGATCAGTGAATACGCCATGCGCCGAGCCTGCGTAGTTGGCTCCTAATACCCGCATGCCGCCCATCAGTGCGGTCATTTCTGGCGCAGTCAGCCCCATCAGTTGCGTTCTGTCGAGCAACAACTCTTCCGGAGTGACCACATAATTTTTCTTCAACCAGTTGCGATACCCATCAGCCAGTGGCTCTAGCACGTCAAAAGATTCTACGTCGGTCATCTCTTGTGTTGCATCACCGCGGCCTGGAGCAAACGGCACTGATACTGCCACTCCCGCTGCTTTCGCCGCTTCCTCAATGGCTGAATTCCCGGCTAGTACAATCACATCGGCAATACTGGCACCGGTTGCTGCAGCGATCGGCTCCAGCACCGCTAATACGCGCGCTAAGCGTTCAGGCTCGTTGCCTTGCCAATCTTTTTGTGGTGCTAAACGAATATGTGCGCCGTTGGCGCCGCCGCGTTTATCTGAATTACGGAAGGTACGGGCACTGTCCCATGCGGTCGTGACGCGATCACTGATAGACAGGCCGCTGGCTACAATGCGTGCTTTGACATCAGCCACATCGTAATCAGTGCGTCCAGCCGGCACCGGATCTTGCCACAGCAGAGTTTCGGCTGGCACATCGGGTCCGAAATAGCGGGATATTGGCCCCATGTCGCGGTGAGTCAGCTTGTACCATGCGCGGGCGAACACCTCAGAGAAGTAGGCTGGGTCTTTATAGAATCGCTCGGAGATCTTGCGGTATTCCGGATCCATCTTCATGGCCATATCGGCATCGGTCATGATGGGGTTGTAGCGAATGCTTGGGTCTTCCACATCAACCGGCTTGTCTTCTTCTTTGATGTTGATTGGCTCCCATTGCCATGCGCCCGCCGGACTTTTAGCCAGCTGCCAGTCATAATTGAGCAGCAACTCAAAGTAGCCGTTATCCCATTGGGTAGGGTGGGTAGTCCATGCGCCTTCCAGTCCACTGCTGACTGTATTGCGACCAATCCCTCGGCTGGTTTTATTCAGCCAACCGAAACCTTGATCTTCGATCTCCGCACCTTCTGGTGCTGGCCCTAAATCTTTGGCAGAGCCATTGCCGTGACATTTCCCTACGGTGTGGCCACCAGCGGTAAGCGCGACGGTTTCTTCGTCATTCATCGCCATACGTGCGAAGGTGACGCGCACATCATGTGCGGTTTTCAGTGGATCTGGCTGACCATCCACCCCTTCAGGGTTAACGTAAATCAGCCCCATCATCACCGCGGCGAGCGGGTTTTCCAGATCGCGTTCACCGGAGTAACGGCTATTTTTGGCGGTGCTGGGGGCCAGCCATTCTTTTTCCGAACCCCAGTACACATCTTTTTCAGGATGCCAAATATCTTCGCGACCAAACGCAAAACCAAAGGTTTTCAGGCCCATTGATTCATAAGCCATGGTACCGGCGAGAACAATCAAATCAGCCCAGCTAATCTTGTTTCCGTATTTTTTCTTGATTGGCCACAGCAGTCGACGGGCTTTATCCAAGTTGACGTTATCAGGCCATGAATTGATAGGGGCAAAACGTTGGTTACCGTGTCCTGCGCCGCCACGGCCATCGGCAGTACGGTAAGTGCCCGCAGAGTGCCATGCCATCCGAATCATTAAACCGCCGTAATGTCCCCAGTCCGCTGGCCACCACGGTTGGCTGTCGGTCATCAGCGCTTTAACATCATTTTTCAGAGCTTCCACATCCAGTGTTTTCAGGGCTTCGCGGTAGTTAAAGGCAGCGCCCATCGGGTCAGTTTTGCTGTCATGCTGGTGCAAGATATCCAGATTCAGGCTTTTAGGCCACCAATCTGCGTTGGTATTGGCTGAACCGGATGAGGTCAACGCACCATGCATGACCGGACATTTTCCGGAAGGGGTGCTGTGTTTATTTTCCATATGAGCTCCTGTTCATTTCCAGTATGAAACGCATTGCTGCCATGGTTAACATGCCAACACTCATCAACGCTAAGGGCCTCTGAGCCCTAGGTTTGAAGCGCATGTTCAGCCATAGCTGAAATCATTATGCAGAACATCAAAACGCTTTCTTGCCTGCATACTTTGCGAAGGCGCAAACAACGTTACGCTGATGTGCATGTACATAAAAACACTGCAAGTATAGGTAGAGAGTGGCCAGTCTGCTGACGACACTCCACCATTTAGATGGCGCTATCACAAACATGCCGTCACCCCTGTGTAGCACAACCTCGAAACGCTAACACTGCTGTATAACCAAAAGTGTTATGCGGTGCAGCTTCTTTAGATTTGCTATAAGTCGCGGTGTTTTAATCTGTTACAAGGAATGTTGTGCTGATTGAACGGTGGTTGTCGGAATCTGGATATGCGCGTAATTGACCACGAGAAAAGAGAATGGCTAAGCGCGGGATAGGATGCTGGAGTCAGCCACGTAATCCGCTTATAGTGCGTTTTTTAGGGATAGAACAGGGTTATTCAAGATGCATATTGTTTGTGAAACCGCACGGTTGCGAGTGCGTCATTTTACCGATGCCGATACCGCATTTATCCAGCACTTGCTGAATGAGCCGGCATTTTTGCAATATATCGGTGACAAACAGGTTCGGGATACGGCAAGTGCATTGAACTATATTCAGCACGGGCCACAAGCCTCTTACGCGCAACATGGTTTTGGTTTGAATTTGGTTGAGCTTAAAGCCTGCGGTACCCCTGTGGGGATGTGTGGCCTGTTACAGCGTAACGAGTTGGATTTGCCCGATCTGGGTTATGCCTTCTTGTCGGCGCACTGGCGTCAGGGTTATGCAAAGGAAGCGGCGCTGGCCGTGTTAGACAATGCGCGTGAACAGCATGGCGTCAACCAAGTGTTAGGCATTACATTGCCCGACAATATTGCATCTAATCATCTGCTTACCGCCTTGGGGTTTGCGCCTCATGGCACCATCGCAATGTATGGATCGGAAAATAATCTCTATCTGCGTACACTGCAGCCGCGCTAACACGCGCCTCACACATAACATGATTAGGGACACGTGCAATGAAGATAGAGATCGGCACCTTAGATGATGTGCTGCAGGTAGATGCGGGGATCCCCGAATTTGATGGCCGGACAACGCGTGCACTATTAGAAGAGCGTTTGGCTGGTCAGCCGACGCTGATCTTAATTGCGCGAGCGGAGGGAAGAGCGGTTGCCTACAAACTGGGCTATGCGATTTCCGAGCGTGAGTTTTACAGTTGGCTAGGCGGTGTATTGCCAGAATATCGTCGCAAGGGGATCGCTAGCGAACTGCGTCAAGTGCAAGAAGCGTGGGCGCGCGCGCAGGGGTATCACTGCGTGAAGGTGAAATCGATGAATCGTTATCCGGCGATGTTGCAGTTGCTGATTGCCAGCGGCTACAACATTGTCGGCTACGAAGAAAATGCGTTAGTGCCAGAATGTGGGGAAGGAAAAATCCTGTTTCAGCGCATGCTGCAAGCATGTTGAGTGCTGTTATAGTTTATTGAGTTACTCTAAATTTAATTTAAATAAATCAACATAATACATAAATTTACACATGGAATTTGTTCATGAAAGTATTGGGTCGGACTTTTTTTCGCGCCGCTGCGGTAGTGATTTCTTGCTGGTCATTCGCGGGTTTAGCGCAGAACTCCTTGGTTAAGGAACAGGATACTGCGGCGTTATCCGCGCAAATGAAATCGGTGGAGCAGACATTAGGGGCACGAGTGGGGGTATCTGTATTTATCCCGAGTCAAGGCGTGGTGTGGAATTACCACGGCGACCAGCGTTTCCCGATGATGAGTACGTTTAAAACGTTGGCTTGCGCTAAAATGCTGTCGGATGTTGATGCGGGTAAATTGGCATTGAACGATACCGTTAAGGTTCGCAGTGAAGATCTCATGGAGTATTCGCCGGTATTGCGTCCACTGGCAGGTACGGATATCACGTTACAAGCGGCGTGTCAGGCAACCATGGAAACCAGTGATAATACCGCCGCCAACTTGGTGCTTGAAAAAATCGGTGGTCCTGCTGCGCTAACAGCATACTTGCAGTCAATCGGTGACAATGTCACAAGATTGGATCGCAATGAGCCAACACTCAATGAAGCGGCCAAAAACGATCCGAGGGATACCACCACGCCGAATGCGATTAACCACACCTTGAACACATTGGTGCTCGGCGAGACCTTATCTAGTGCTTCACGTCAGCAGCTGAAAACGTGGATGCAAGATAATAAAGTGGCGGATGGGTTGTTGCGCTCCGTGCTGCCTCAAGGCGTTCAGATCGCCGATCGCTCTGGTGCGGGTGGTTTTGGCTCCCGTGGGATCACCGCGTTGGTTTGGTCTGCGCAACAAGAGCCGATGTTTGTCTCTATCTACCTGACGCAAACCGAAGCGACCTTTGATGAGCGTAATGCCGCGATTGTAACTATCGGCAAAAGCATATTTGATACATTTTTGACCCGCTAACCGGTATTATTACCGCAATAACGAAGGCAGCCAGCATGGCTGCCTTTTTGTCTGTATTTTGTACTGCATGCCGCTTATATAAACCGAACGTGTTGAGTTTATGATAAAAATTGAATGCCTGAGTGCACATCCACACCTGATTGACCATATTGCTCGCTGGCATTTCGATGAATGGCATTCGCTATACCCTGAGCGCAGCCTTGATGATTTTGCCGCTGACCTGCGCGAATCTCTGGGGGAGCACGCGGTACCGTCAACGTGGCTGATTTTCCATCAAGGTGAACTCTCGGGCACTGCGGCGGTGCTGCAACACGATATGGAAACCAACCGCGAACTCACACCTTGGCTGGCGAATGTCTTTATTAAGCAAGATAAGCGCGGGTTAGGGCTGGGGCGTAAAGTGGTGCATCATGTGATGAGTGCGCACGGTAAACAGAGTGATGAGCCGCTGTTTTTGTTCACGGAAGATCAGCAAGCGTTTTATCAAAGTATGGGCTGGCAAGAAATCAAACAGGAAAGCTACGCTAACAAACCGGTGTCCGTGATGCAGTTTATACCCGCATCTCGTACCGATATTGTGGCGTAACCCAATAGGTATTTACGTGACACTGTCACTTTTGTGCGATTATCTCGAACCATCACGCTCAATCGCAGAAAACAGGTTTTTGGCGCCATATCTGGGGAAAGGGGAACAGCAAGCATGCCAAATTTAGATAATCGTATCCCGCCACCATTGATTGCAGCGAGTGCCGCCTTGCTGATCGGGTTACTGTCATTTTTACCCGGGCATTTTCCGTTGCCGCATGGTCTGCGTATCGCGCTCATGATTGTGTTGTTCGCTATGGGCATATTACTGGGAATTGGCGGTGTGATAGCGTTTAAGCGTGCACAGACCACGGTAAATCCACTCAAACCGGAAACGGCATCTACCTTGGTGGTTGGCGGCGTGTACCAATATTCTCGCAACCCAATGTATACCGGTTTAGCCCTCTGGCTGGTGGCCTGGGCATTGTATCTGGATTCAGTCATCGCGTTAGCTGGGGTAGCCGTATTTGTTAGCTACATGACCCGTTTTCAGATTAAGCCAGAAGAGCGGGCGATGCAGGCCCTGTTTGGCGCGCAATTTGAGTTGTATAAAGTACTAGTGAGGCGTTGGTTATAAGCGCCTTATCAGTCTACTGTGCGGCAGACGCTGGCATGTGTTAGGTAACATCCTCCATACTAAAATTTCATACGAGTAAAGGCAGTGCATGTAGCGCTGCCTTTATTCTTTGTGCCTACAGCGCTACCTCTGATGGGGTAGATTCAGCTTTATCTAGTCTACGAAGTGGCTAACTGTCTGCTTATCAAGATTAATTTTTCAGCACTCACACAACATAATGCGTTTTTTTTAAGGATCGTGGATTAATCTCACATCCTGATACTGGTTTTTGTTTTCAGGGTTTGATATACCGAAATCAGAGGCAACACGGAGCATGACAGAGCGGAGGTATTGCGCATAAAACTGGGGAGATGCAAGAGGGCAACGTTCTCTTGGTTCCGACATCTCTAATGCAACTGTGGGTATGCGGGCTTCCGACATACCGGGCTATCCGTAAGGAGGGCATAATGCTGGTAAGTAAACATGGGATTGGTGGCGTCGGCATGCATGATGATGGATGTGACTACACCGCAGTAATCTTAGATCGGCAAAATGCCGCAGCGAGAGCCAGAACGCGGACGGGGTTTCGTCCCGCAGTAAAACCGGTAAAAGTCTCTGATATTTCTGTACCTGAAATCGCACAGGTTTTTTTGGGTGACAGAATGACCTTTTCAAGAGGTATTCTTGAAGGTATCTATCACCTACAAATGTTAGGGTATTCCGCTGAAACGATAGCGGAGCGAACGGGGATTGGATTGATCACCGTGAAAGATATCCTACGTCGAAAAACAAACTCTCACCGTGCGGCATTCAGTGCTGCTTCTGTTAAGCCGTTGTCTAGCGAACGGGCAATTTTTGATTTGATCCGTATAGCCGATGAGAGAGATAGGCAAGAGCGTCGAGTCAGTTAATACGTCACTCTTGTTTTCAACTACGGTGGTTCTGCGCCTCCGTAGTTGATACCGAATGTTTCAATATGTATCCGTTTATTTACTCATCGTTTGCTAACTGGCGTTATCTCGCAAAAAATAATTGTCTTTATACTTAGTTTATTCGTTGTGTAATAATTAAAAGGTTGTTTTGTTTTATCTCGCTCAATCTCTTTTCTATATGGAAAAGGTGTTTTATAAATGAGCTGGTACAAAAATAATAATTAGGCATCATGTTGTATATTGAATAGAAGATATGCGTTATGAGTGGACACTCTTGGGTATGTATCAGGTGTAAAATGCCAGCCATCCATGGAACAGGATTACAAAAACTACGTAAAAACCTTCTCACGTTTAGAGGCATTTTTGCGCTCACAACGTTTTTTCTTGCTGTGTTTTTCTTTGTTCTTCTCGTATTACAATTACGAAAAGATGAGGCCATGGATTATGAAGCGCTGACGTATTGCTGGGATCTAGGTATTTCAGCTGCGTTTATGGCATTGCTTAGCATTATTGCAATAACCAAAGCGGTTTTTTGATTGCTTAATCATTGTGACTGGCAACAGGCTTACTAAGATGTTCAACGGAGGATAAATGCCGTTTAGCATGTTGGTGAGCCTGTTTGCGTTTGATACGGAATAATCAAGAACGTAGGCATAAAGTGGTTATGAGTTGATTTTATTGGTGACCAGATGATTGCTATGTCACTGATTGGAAAGTAAATAATAGCTAGGTAAACTTAGGATAACAAGGAAGATTGCAAATGGGGGATGTAACCGTACTGTGGCATGTTGCTGTGATTTGGGGATTAGCTGTACTGACTCCTGGCGCGAATGTGCTGTTAACTTTGAATACTGCGTTGACGCAAGGTCGTCACAGTGCGTCTTGGGCTGCATTGGGCGTAACTAGCGCGGTATTTATCTGGGCTCTCTTGGGTGTGTCTGGTCTGCTTTTGCTCTTCAAAACATTCCCTTGGTTGCTCTACCTGGTGCAAGGTGCGGGTGGAATATATTTACTGTATTTAGGCTATAACAAGTTGTACAAGGTCGTGTATGAAATAATTAAACGACACGCAGTAAAAATAGAGCCAGTGCCACTGACAACAAGCATAACACCTGTGTATTCGGTTGCGCCATCAACGAAATCAATGTTTAAAACAGCGATGGTAACCAGTCTTATTAATCCTAAAACAGGTCTTTTTGTCCTCAGTCTTTTTTCTGTCACGCTTCCTGATGTATTTCCTGCCACGCTGGCATCACTGGTTGTGATCATTATGTGTTGCATTACACTTATGTGGCACATGACGTTGGCGGTAGTGTTTTCTAAATCCGCGGCCAAAAATGTATATCACAAAGCTTTTATTCCCATTGAACTTTGCTGTGGCGGATTGTTCACTTACTTTGGATTAAGGATATTATTAGGTTAAATCACTCATCTTGCCGTTGTTGTCCTAATCTTGTTCTTGAACTGGCCGTCTTGTTTAAATGTATAGCGAGCCAGAAGTTTGCAGGATAATCTAACGAGTTGTGATTTATCTCATCCTTCGACGACTTCTCTCTTCGGATATCACTTTTTGACTGGCAAGTTCACCAACCTTAACTAAACTCAATAATGGGTATTGAAAGATAATACCTTTATAAGGAATACCTATAGAGACTTATAGGTGAAAGGCATCTGTTTTTGAAAGAAAAATCAAAGACATCTGCTGCAACATAGAAAAGCAACGCGTAAAACCGAAAGCGTAAGACATGTAATCAGATGGTAATTAAAGGTAACCGGCCTGTATACCCTGTTTGATGAATGGTGGTAATGTGACTCTAGGGCATGTTATCCCAGTTGGGAGCAAACACTTCTGGTATCTGAACGCTGAAATGCAGTTTGGTTTGAAGTGATCTCGCTGGAAGCAAATGATGACAGCCCACTTTTGAATGGTATGTGTGATGATACATGTCACGGAACACTGAACACCGCGGTTGTGGTGTCAGAGTCCGGAAACGTGTAACCAAGTAAAGGAAAGGAGGCGTTATCAGGGATTATAGGTAAATCATTCAAACCAATCCTCAAAGAGGTGGCAGGATGCTGATTCCATTATCGTTAAGTGTTGTCGTGTTACTGGCTGTGGTAGGTTTGTTTATGATGAACCGAAAATCCACGAGCAATGGTCAAATGGGTAGCTTCTATGGTGCGTCCAAAACACCATCAGGCTGGGATCAGGAAACTGATTGAAAACGGTAATTTGATATACTAATGTTTGATTAGTGAATCAACGCGATGCGGTCATAAGGAGGGTGACAAAAGGAAGCATAACTCGCGTATCCTTGCTAGCAACAGCAGGAAAATCCTAGCCTAGCGGCAAGTGACAAGAGGCAACAGCAAGATGCAGGAAAGCTAAGCAAGAAACGCAACAAGCTAGATCTAGATATGGTAAACACCGTAAATATACTCAGGAAAGTAGAGTAAGCAGGAAGTAAAGTCAGTAGTACGTATCAGTGATAAGTAAACGTTATACTGTAATGCGTTACCGGCCATGTAAGGTTCCACGTGAAGATGGCCATCAGGTAAGTGCATGGGGTAATTGACCGGACAGTCAAACAGTAAAATGCAAAGTACCAATACAGCGAGTCTGTAGCTAATACACCTTGTTATAAGGGTATAACTCAAGTGATAGCACATGAATTAACATGCTGTTGTATCGCAAACGAGTGAGCAAAAACTGTAACGTTAAACGTAAAGATACAAATCGGTCAAAACTGACGTTAAATGAGATAAAGCGAAGCAACAAGGTAAAGGTTAGTAAAGATAAATCGCAACGAAACGCAATGAAAATCAAACACGTAAGGCCTGATTTACGAGCTAGCAATTAGCTAACGGAATCAGTGAAGTCCGGCAGTTACAGATGTTAAACGTAAAACAATCTGGCTGAAGGAGCCAAACGAGTCTGGAGATAGGTTGGGCGTGTTATTGTTGTAGTGATACGGCAATGAGACGAGATGAGAATAGCGACATAATCCGTTGTTAAGTAGAGGTTTTGTGGTACGAGTAATAACCGGTGAAGTCCTTGGTGGTGGAAAACATTGCTGATGACTTTAGTGATTAACGTAAACATCGATAGTATGTACACCTAAAACCGGAATCGCTGATAGAGGATTCCGGTTTTTTATTGGCTATGCTTTGTGAACTTACTTTGTGAGCGAGCAGTGTGAACGGTTGCTTCTCAGCTGCTTCTCTCCCTCCGTGACGCTGTTAATACACCCAGTCTTTCAGCTTAAATCGCATCGTATGTTGCCCATCCGTCAGATGAAGAATCTGGTTTTGCCATGTCAGCGTTGCCCCTTGCTGTAGCATATGGGCAAACATTGCGTCCCATTTCTCCCATTCGGGATTCGCACAATTTTGTTGTGTTAGCGGGCGAAGGTCACTGACGAGCCGTTGTCCATCAATACGGTAAGTGCCTTGTAGCTCATGACAAAAGGTCGCCCCCAGTTGGCTATTTTCATAAAAATCGATACCGGGATACATGGTGTTGCCTTGTTGAACCGGAGTCTGGTCAACCTGAGTCAACACAAAATGACGATGCGCTAGCATTTGTGGCGTGATCAATGACTCTGACGCAGAGGATGTTGCTATGGCGTTTGCTGATGTGGCGGCGGTGTTGGTGCATGCGGTCAGTGTTAACAAGGGGAGGAGTAGCAGCAGTTTGTTCATAAGGTCAGCCAGCGATTTAATTTGCTTAGTAAAATAATCAGTTCCAGAGTGTTGGCTCTCTGTAATCTTGATGCGACATAATATGAAAATCATACCTTAAATCTGCAAGCGAAATAGCACTATTCTGACTTGGCTGCGCTTTAATGATAAATCCTTTTGTGATGGGCTAAGGCCAAATTATAATCTCTCTTTTCTTGTGGATGCGGTGAGATCTCGTTCATATGCTGAATGTGTTGGATTTTGTGTTTCCAGTATTACTGGGCATTGCGGTGATGGTCAATGTGGTCATTGCGGTGGTTCTGTGGAAGGGGCAAATCTGTCCGGGGCAGCGTCGTCGCTTGATTAAGCAGGGGCGTGGGTTGACGGTTTTATGGTTGTCAACGTTGGCTGCGGGTGCCGTTTCTCTAGAAAATTCAGTATTGGTATTTTTGGTTGCTGTAGCGGGGATTGCGTATGAATTTTCTCGCCACCAGCCAGTGCGAGCACGAAATGCATTGTTTGCTTCAGCGATTGTCGGCGTGTTTGCCTTTATAGCTGCGCTGTTTGTGCTGCCGGCGAAAGCGGTGATGGTGGTCAGTTTGCTGACATCTGGCGCTGCAGTAACACATACGTTGATGGTTTCTGCACGTTGTCGATTACAAGCATTTTACCGTCTATTACCTGCGACGGGGTTATTGGGTATTTTAGCCGCATGTGCTGAAGCAGTGCGATCCGCACTTAATGTAAATCTTATCAATGCCGTTTCTGCACAATATGCAACCGCAGGGGCATTGCTGATGCTGGCTGTTGCATTTGTCATTTGGATTTGGCCTGAGTTTAGTAAAGAGAAGCCTGGGTTGGGTCGAATGGCGGTTGTAAGTGCTATTTGTGTGATAAGTAACTTGTTTAATGGTGCGATTAATATTGGATATTGGATTTAACTTACTTTGATTGCTTATCGCATGAATGAAATGCTGATAACGGTTTTGAGATAAGACGAGCCGTAATCTCACAGATTAATTGTAGTATTAATGCAGTGAAACTATTTAATAGAGTTAGTGCTGATGTATTGACCGCTGGGGCAATATAAAGGGTAGGGTAACAGGCCGATCCTTGGCCAGTGGTTTACTTACTTTTTAATCCAAACAGCAGATAAAGCATATTGCGTAATTCAGCAAAATAATCATCTAACTGTGCTGTGCTGTCTCGTGAGCAATCACGCAGTACAGCCGTTACAATCAGTGGGATCATTCTACGGATAGTGGGTAAGCGGCTCTCATCAAAATGAGGGTTTAAATGAATAATCAAATTACCCCAAACATCAGATAACCATTCGTTTTCCAACTCATACAGGTTATGCAGCTCTGGTGTAATCGCTACAGAAGACCATACAGCCTGATAGCCGGGCTCTTTACTCAGAAAATGGATATGTACGTTCAGTAGAGCATTAATCAGCTCTTCGCCATCCAATCGTTGATCTCTGACCTGACGGAATTGCTCGCGGAGCTTTTCCAGATGGCTCAGAGCCAGTGCATGAATGACTGAGGTTTTATTAGGGAAGTATCGGTACAGTGAAGTCCGAGTAATACCCGCATGATTAGCGATATCACCAGGGTTAACCGCATCAATACCTTTCTGGTCGAATAGTTCTGCTGCAGCATCCAAGATGCGTTGAACGCGCTCCCGGCTACGGCGTTGTAGTGGTTGTTGTCGCTGCACGACGTGATTCCTCATGTGTTGTGATTTTATCGGTGACCACTGTTCGAACTTGTTTTATCACAATTGGTGTTGTTTTATTTATAAAGCTAGAAGCGAAAGCTTGAGTTCGTCAAATAGCATTTGAATAAATCGTTCAATGTATTTTTGTCGGGTTTCCGACAGCATTGATATCAATTTCCATTCATAAAAGTAACGGTATTCGACGAATTGACATGTTTTGCCTATATTCTGCGCAAAAGAAGGCATAACTTAGCAGAAAATCAGAAACAAACAAGCGGGAGTATAGTGTCGTATCTCACGGATATTTCAGCGTTATTTTTAAGACAGTGTGTTTTAAAATTAATTAACTTAATGAAATATCTTTAGTTCTTTGAGGAGGGCTTGGGGAAAATAGGACAGGAGGTATACAACCCCCTGTCGATAATTTTTTTTGGTCAGAGCTCGGATGTCGGATTATATTTCGACTTTATTTACACAGTGTTTTGTTTTAACGAACTCTGCGATATTGCTCAGTGTGGTTTCGGCGATATTGGTCAGCGCTTCTTCGGTTAAGAACGCTTGGTGACCGGTGAACAGTACGTTGTGGCATGCCGACAGACGACGGAACACGTCATCTTTGATCACGTCATTGGATTTGTCTTCGAAGAACAGATCGCGTTCATTTTCATACACATCCAGACCCAGAGAACCAATCTGCTCTTGCTTCAAGGCTTCGATAGCATCTTGAGAGTTCAGCAGAGCACCACGACTGGTGTTGATGATCATCACGCCTTTCTTCATCTTGGCAAACGCATCAGCATTCAGCAGATGGCGATTTTCCGGTGTCAGTGGGCAGTGCAGTGAAATCACATCTGACTGGGCAAACAGGGTATCAAGATCCACATATTTACCACCGAGTTTAGCCACTTCAGGGTTTTCGTACGGATCAAAGGCCAGCAGATTCATGCCAAATCCTTTCAGGATACGCATGGTGGCAATACCGATTTTACCGGTACCGATGATCCCCGCGGTTTTACCGTGCATATTAAAACCGGTCAGGCCTTCCAGTGAGAAGTTGGCATCACGGGTGCGCTGGTAAGCGCGGTGAATCCGGCGATTCAGGGTCAGCATCATACCGACCGCATGTTCTGCGACGGCTTCCGGGGAGTAAGCGGGCACACGCACGACGGTGATGCCGTACTCTTTGGCGGCTTCCAAATCGACGTTATTAAATCCGGCACAGCGCAGAGCAATCAGTTTGATCCCCTGTTGAGCAAGCACCTGAATAGCTTCACGATCGGCGGTATCGTTCACGAAGATACAGACAACGTCAGCGCCTTCGGCCATCCGCGCGGTCTTCGCATCAAATTTAAAGTCGAAAAATTCGATATTAAAGCCAAAATCCTGATTTACCAGGCTGAAAAACTTACGATCGTATTGTTTGGTACTGAATACAGCGATATTCATGGTCACATTCTCCGCAACTCAAGCTGTAATTAAATTACAGAAATAATTGATGCAAATCAAATAACGTGCCAGGTCGCACTGTAAGTAGACGTTAACAAAGGTGTACAGCTCTAATTTATGTTATTTATTTTCATAAATTGGCGAGAGAACCCGCAGCGACAGAAGCCGCAGTGGTGTTGGCTGCGTTCGTTCACCTCAATCACGTAGTTTGCCTATGCTCATGGGGCTTCATGCACTGGCCACCAGCAACTTCACGTTGTTTGGGTATATCGACTCTCGCCACTTAATGTTTGTACACATCATGTTTCTACACACGTCTCGCCATACTTCCCAATCAATGCTGAACTTCAATCTCAATCGGTAACCTCGGCACGAGTCCCGTATAAGTATGGATGAAGCCAGATGCTCGGTGAGTGGTACGTCTGTGAAATTCTTTGCCTAGGTCATCGGGTTCACACTTTACGGACTATACACTGGCTACATGGACTCTTGAGTCTCGCTGCGGTTGAGTGTCGTGGTCGCATTTTGCTGCGTGCTGACGGCGCGTTGCGGCTCGAATCACCGACAATGTTCAAATAAGCTGGGCTGGTGACTTTGTTATCTGCTGAACCTTGTCTATCTTTAGAAGAAAATACCGAACATTATTCTTTGCTGCCGTGTTTTCTTTCGCTAGAAGAGGGGATTGCCATGGAGTCCATTAAAGTTGCTGATTATATGCATCGCAAGATCGTGACACTGTCACCTAAAATGACGCTGACGGGTGCGCTAAAGGTTCTGCTGGATAATCAGCTGACTGGCGCTCCGGTGGTTGATGCGCACGGTATGTTGGCCGGATTTATCTCCGAACAAGACATGATCAAACGCTTGCTCAGTGCGTCGTACCATAACAGTGAGTTTTCCTATGTGTCTGATTTGATGCGAACCGAAGTCCTGACGGTTGCCCCTGATGACTCTGTGGTGGAGATTGCACAGATGATGGCGCAACAAAAACCGAAGATTTATCCGGTTTGTCTGGATGGTCGTGTGGTGGGCATTATAGATCGCCATGACATTATGCGCGCTATATATAACCATCTTTCCAAGAATCACAATGTCATATAACTGAGTTGGTTTATGGCAGTAGTGATATTAACTGTTCTTTGCGCACAAGTTCGGAGTTTTCCATTGTGCCGTTCCGAGCTGTGCGCTTGGTCCAAAAATAGATATCTAATTGATTCATTATGTTTTTCTGACATAACTCACGGCGATTTTTCCCCAGTCTGAGATGATATCCGTAACTTTTTTATGGATTATTAAAGACGGTGGTTACGCATGGATAGAGAAACCTACGGTTCATGGCGGTTTTGGCTCAAAACCTTGCCCTTTTTGTTGTTTATCCTCATTTTATTAGCTCCTTCCGACTGGTTTATGATGCCGGGCTTGACCACCATCGAGCAGCGCGTGATTGCTATTTTTGTCTTAGCCGCGCTCTGTTGGATCCTCGAACCGATTCCTATCTATGCCACTTCAGTGCTGATTATTGTGCTGGAATTACTGCTGATCTCCGATAAATCGATTTGGCTGGCACTGCCCGCAAACGATGAACTGGCATTCGGCACCCAACTGGGTTACCAAGAGATCATGGCGACCTTTGCCTCGCCAATCATCATGCTGTTTCTGGGCGGGTTCTTTCTGGCCATGGCGGCGACCAAATACCGCCTTGACGTGAACTTGGCCCGAGTTTTGCTCAAACCGTTCGGACGTAATCCACGCAATGTGATGATGGGGCTGATGGTGGTGACGGCAGTGTTCTCGATGTTTATGAGTAACACGGCGACCACGGCCATGATGCTGTCTATTTTGACGCCGGTGCTGGCGGCATTGCCGGCCGGCGATCGTGGGCGGGTGGCCTTTGCGCTGTCTATTCCCGTTGCGGCGAATATTGGCGGGATTGGCACGCCGATTGGTACGCCACCGAATGCGGTTGCACTCAAGTATTTGACTGGCGAGAACGCGATTTCCTTTGGTGAATGGATGATGTTCGGCGTGCCATTTGTGATGGTGATGCTGGTTATCAGCTGGATCTTGCTCAACACCTTCTATGCTTCAGAACAAAAAGAAATTGATGTTCAGATTCGCGGTAAGTTTTTGAAAACCGGTAAAGCCTATCTGGTGTATGTCACTTTTATCGCGACCGTTTTGCTGTGGATGTTTGGCAGCGCGCACAACATGAATTCCTACGTGGTGGCACTGATCCCTGTGGCGGTGTTTGTCTCTTCTGGGGTGATCACCCGTGATGACATGAAAAAGATGTCGTGGGACGTGCTCTGGTTAGTATCGGGCGGTATTGCACTGGGCTTGGCGTTGGAGAAAACCGGTTTAGCGGCGCGCTTGGTGCACAGCATTCCGTTTGCCGACTATCCGGCAGTAGCAGTGCTGTTAGGGGCGGTTGCGCTGACCTTGATCATGGCCAACTTTATGTCTCACACCGCCACGGCCAACTTGTTGTTACCACTAATGGCGGCGCTGGCGGGTACGGTTTCTGGCCTGAATGAAGTCACACTTATCTTGGCGGTGACCTTTGCCGCATCTTTAGGAATGGCGCTGCCGATCAGTACGCCGCCTAACGCTCTGGCCCATGCCACGGGAATGGTGGAGTCATCACAAATGGCAAAAACCGGCACGTGGCTTGGCATCATCGGCGTGGTGCTGTGCTTGATGATGTTGGCGCTGCTTGGGCAGTTAGGGGTGATCTGATGCCCGTATCTGCAACGCAACCGACTGTGTTTGAGCGCATTATCCGCGATTATTTCACGCATCCGGCGCAGCGGATCACCTTGCTGCCCGGTGATGTGCTGATGGACCAAGGCGAGTTCAATGAGCGGCTCTATTACGTGCATTCTGGGCAGCTGATCGCCACGGTCAGTGCACCGGATGATGTGGGGGAAGAGGAGCAAGCCGAGCTGTTTTTGGCAAGCCCGGGCACCTTTATCGGGGTGCACAGTTTCTTCTCTTATCGGCTGGTGGCCTCTAGCCGCGTAGTCGCGCAGACGGAGGCTGAGCTGGCGTGGATAGATATCCGTACGCGGCCGGTCGATCCTGAATTGCACGGCAGCTTGAGTGAGCAGTTTATGCCGGTGATCGTGGAGGAGTTGCAGCGTCGGCAATGGCGTTTGAGCCAGATGGCGCGTGAGCGCGAGGCTGCCAACCGCCGTTTGCATATGGCGGAGAAGCTCTCGACGCTCGGGCAGCTGGCTGCTGGCTTGGCGCATGAGTTGAATAATGCCGTCGGGGTACTGGCGCGCAAATCCGATTATCTGAGCGGGGTGTTGCGGATTTTGTTGCAGGAGAAATCGCCGTCGTTGATCAGTTGGTTTGACCGAGGTCAGCAGACCGGACAAACCGCATCAAGCTCGGTGGTGCGCCAACAGGCGGCGGAGTTGCGTCGTCGTTTTGGGTTAGCGCCGGAGCAAGCGAAAACCTTGGCGCGAGCGCTGGATGATGGCGCTATCCCAACCGAATTACCACAGCCGCTCGAGGGCGCGTTGCAGCTCTGGGAAATAGGGCGTGATTGCTATGACATGCAACTCGCGGCGTCTCATGCCTCTGGCATCGTCAAATCGGTGAAGCAGTTGGGGGGCGGCGATTATCAGCGGCAGTGGGGGATTGATGTCAATGAATCTGTCCGCGAAGCCTTGGCGCTACTGCAAAGTCATTTGCGTGAGGTTAATGTTGATTTGAATCTGGGGCAATTACCGCCTTTGTATGGAAATACCACCGAACTGGTGCAGGTTTGGGTCAATATCATCAAAAATGGTTGGGATGCGATGAAAGATGCGCAAACCCCTGATCCCACCATCAAGATTTCTACCCGCGCCGGTAAACGCTCGATTCAGATCTCACTGGCCAATAATGGCCCGATGATCCCTGAAGAGGTGGCGGCACGTATTTTCCAGCCCAATTTTACGACCAAAACCATGTCGGCGCGTCGCCAAGGGCAAACGGTCGGGTTGGGGTTGGGTTTGTATATCGTTAAGCGTTTGGTGGAGAGTTATGGCGGAGACTTGCTCTTGAAAAGCACGCCAGAATATACCCGTTTTCGTGTTCGTTTGCCGTTGCAGGCGGAGCCGCTGTCATCGCCAGAACGCCATGATGACGATGAATAATCGTGTGTTTGCAGCAGGCAAAACGGGTGTGCGCTGGGGTTGGTGGTGAGTTAGCCATTATCGAGGCTAATTATTTATCTTCGCTACCAAAATCAGCCTTCGCGCCACAACTCGCGACACCCTACGTGAGCCTGTGCAGGTACAAGCAAAGGGATTTTACAGGAGGTCAAAATGGAAAAGCTGTATCTGATTTGTGTGGATGATCAGCGAGATGTGCTGAGCGCTGTCGTCAGAGATCTCGAAAAGCTGAGTGACTGGGTCTGTATTGAAGAGTGTGAGTCTGCCGATGAAGCGGCGGGGTTAATGGACGAGCTCGATGCTGAAGGTTGTCCGATTGCGTTAGTGATTTCCGATCATATTATGCCGGGCAAAAGCGGCGTCGATTTTCTGGCCGATATTGCCCAAGACATGCGCTTTATCCAAACCAAAAAGATTTTGCTGACCGGTCAGGCATCGCACAAAGACACTATAGATGCGGTGAACCGCGCCCGTATTCAGCACTACATTGAAAAACCGTGGCAACCGGAGCCGCTGTTGGCAATTTGTCGTAAATTGCTGACCGAGTATCTGTTTGATACCGGTATGGATGTAACGCCTTATATTGAGTTTGCCGACCAAGCGGTGTTGCTGGAGCGTATGCGCGACTAGCACCATCTTGATTGCCGCAGACAAAAAGAGCCCCAGTATTGGGGCTCATTTGTTTCGGTATACCCGATTTCCCGGCAGTGATTCTAGTTATTCGCGGTACAGCTTCGCCAGCTCAGGATCGAGTACCCCTTGTGGGGTGAGTGTGACGCGCAGACTCATCATCAGCATTAAAGTGGATGACAAGGTGGTGCATGCCAGCAGTGAAAGCATCACCAGAATCTGGTATTTAATTGCCAACAAAGGGCTATTACCGCCCAAAATCTGACCGGTCATCATGCCCGGTAACGAGACAATCCCCAATGTTGCCATCGACAAAATTGTCGGCGACCATGCCGAGCGCATAGCTTGGCGGACGTACGGTAAGGCGGCTTCCCACGGCGTTGCACCCAGCGACAGATCCATCATCCACATCGGTTGTTGATTGACGACAGCGCGATAAAAGCGATCTAACACCAGATAGTTCGCGGTGAGCGCATTACCCAGCAACATACCGGCTAGCGGGATAGCAAAGCGCGCATCAAACCACGGCGTAGGCTGCAAAATCACCACCAGCAAATAGCCGAGGATCAGCAATGCGCCGCAGCTTATCCCCGCGAAAACCGGCAAGAACAGACGTTTGCGTGGCAGCGGGGTGCGTTTGATAGCGTTGGAGGCGGCGGCGCTCATCATCACCAGCAGCCATGCTGCGTTGACCCACAGATTGTTCAGTTTAAACAGGTATTCCAAATACACACCGATCAGCGCCAGCTGCACAATCATGCGCAGGCTCGATTTCACGATGTCTTTGCCCAGTTTCAGTTGTAACCAGCGGCTGAGAAGCAGGGGAATACCCAGCAGTAACACACCGAGCGCGACATCGGTCCAGCTGACAAATAACTCATCCATGTGCCAGTACCTGCAATTGTTGGTTTTCGATATGCCAATGCTGGTTGCAGAAGGCCACCATATCGGGGTCATGGGAGACGCTAAGCAGCGTGCAACCTAATTGCTCCAGCAAGGCAAACACGCGCTGCTTGCTATCGGCATCCAAGGCTGAGGTGGGCTCATCGGCAAACAAAAACGGACGATTCAGCTGCAAGCAACCGGCTAGCCCGATACGTTGCCGCTGTCCGCCAGAGATATCTGCCATGCGTTGTTGCAAGGTCTCCGGCTCTAAGCCAAGTGCGGCCAGCAGCGCTTGTGGCTGGCAAATGTCTGGCGGTGTGGAGGCGGTGGCTTGATTGAGCTTAAAGCTGCGCAAGCGCTCCAGATAAGTGTCTACCTGCATATCCAGTGGTGGGATCTGCTGTGGTTGATAGGCGATTTTTTGCCGAATAGCCTGCTGCGTGAGCGGAGACACCGGTTGGTCAAACAGCCAGACTGTACCACTGTCGGCCGGATACATACCGGATAAAATTCCCAGCAGGGTGGTTTTGCCGCTGCCGGACATCCCCGTTAGCGCGACGCGTTCGGCGCGGCGAATTTCGGCTGAAAACGGAGCAATCAAGGGTTGTCCATTCAGCTCAACGCTAACCTGATCGGCGCGTAATACCGTATTGGTCATAAGTGATGTGTAATGATTCGTGGAGTGATGAGTGAGAGTATGCATCTGGCTCGTATCAAACGCGCTAGGCGATTGACCAAACAGATGTTTTCTGGGTAAGTATCATGCATGGAATAGGTCAGGTAGACAAGTTTCTGCGCACTTTATTCATACAAATCGTATCTGTAATTCATTCAAATCGTGCCGATGGGGATTACCGGGCATTTAGCGCATCTTTAGTTGACGGGCTCGTTGGGGGACGAAGATGATGTTTGTGTTGTTGATGCTTTAGTGACTGAAGGGGCATCAGTGTTACGCGCACTACGGCCAAAGGGCAGGATTTGAGCCTGTTGCCCCATAAACTCGCCAGGGCGGTTCAAAACCTGCTGCAACGTACCGAGTTGACGCATCAGTAAGCGATTCAGTAACACGCAGGTGTGCAGGGGATTTTTGCCGGTCGAAATGCAGCGGTCAATATGGCCTTGCAAAGCGCGCAAATGCGGTTGCGAGCGTGGTGAGGCGGCATTAATTAGCGCTTCGGCATGCGCATGACGCAGCTTTTCCAAAGCTTGCGGGTCTTCTTTGGCCAAACGCACTAACTCATCAAACGAAGGTAACAGCAGGTTCGGCGATGCGGATGTTGCTGACGATGTCATGGCCTTCACCCTCTGATTCGCTCCAGCGGTTCTGTTGTATACCGCCTTCTACACATTTCACACTTAAGTACGCAGGGTACTTGCTCTGAGTATTAGCGCAGTCTGCGGGTTTTGCCATGTTGCACGAGAGTTGGCTCTGTTGTGAGTGCTTAAAGTCAGCGAACCCAAGCACATTGAGCAAGACTTTTGTATGGCGATGATGAAATAGCGCTACATTTTCGGATGGAATGTCAGATGATTCACAGATGACGGCAAAGTTACACACAGGTTCTGTGGATAAAATTGGGAAAAGTGATGAATTCAGGGTTCAGCTAATTGAAAATAAAGAATAAATAAAAAGAAAAGAGGCAGCGTTCTGATAGAACAAAAAAAAGCCCGCAATGCGGGCTCGAGTAAGAATCTGATCTAGTTTCTCATCGGCTATCACGCAGATTTGCGTTTGTGATCCCAGCTCAGTGCGCCTGCGCCATATTGCACCATCATCAGCAGACCACCGGCCATTGCGATGTTTTTCATGAACATGATCATTTGCATACCATCTTGTGGATGCAGGTGGAAAATCACAGCGCTTGCCACACAGAACAGCGCCAGTGCTGCGGCGATGAGGCGTGTCTGGAAGCCCACCAGCAGCGCAATACCACCACCGAGCTCCAACAAGATCACCAGCGGTAACAAGAAACCCGGTAAACCAACAGATTGCATGTAGGCCTCGGTTCCGGCATAACCGGCGCCCAGTTTGCCCCAGCCAGCGATGATGAAGATTTGTGCCATCAGAGCACGAGCGAGTAAATCAATGAATCTCATGGGATGTTCCTTCTATTCCTGCAACCTTGAATGCGTCTGTAAAAAGCATGTCCTGCAATAAAACGGTATTGCGATGGAGCCTTTCTTATTGTGTTGTTGCTTGTATTCAGCGATGTGACTTACGCCCATCACATCAGTTCAGCAATTGCTTCCTGTGCGGCATGTTGCGCTTGCGCGACAGCTTCCGGGCCAAATGCCAGCGCTTCGGCGTAAATGTACTGAATGTCAGTAATGCCGATGAAATTGAGTATAGTTTGCATATACGGGGTGATCAGGTCAGAAGGTAAACCTTTGTGGATCCCGCCGCGACTGGTCAGGACTACGGCTTTTTTCCCCTTCACCAAACCTTCAGGGCCGTTTTCGGTATAGCGGAAGGTCACACCTGCACGCAGCACCATATCGATGTAAGTTTTCAGTTGCACAGGGATGCTGTAGTTGTACATTGGCGCAGTAAACACAATCACATCATGGTCATTGAGCTCGGCGATCAGTTGATCTGACAGTGTTGCTGCTTCTCGTTGACGCTCGCTTAACTCACCGGAAGGGCGTAGCGCACCCACGGTTTCGCTATCCAGCATCGGAATTGGGTTTGCCACCAGATCGCGCACAGTGACACTGTCACCTTTTTCTTGGTGCTGCTCAATCAGGAAATCTGCCATCCGGTTGGATTGAGAGTGCTCAGCCATAATGCTGGATTTTAAAACCAATACCTTACTCATGATGTTTCTCCGTTCATTATTCGGGGTCGTGGATTCCGTTTACTGCAACATCATCCCTCGTTGTTTATTCAATTTACGCGAAATATCGGTGTGAAAAAGCGCAAAAAATCGCGCTCATTTTTCTAAAAAATAGAATAATTTGGTTATCGCTTGGTACGAGTGGGCTGTGTAATCGGGGGGAAGAGGAGAGAAACGTGGAGAGAAACTCAGTGGTGATGGATGCGGTAAAGTGACTAGCAAGAAAAGGAATAACTCACCACCGGCCATATATGGGTACCGGCAGTGAGTGAATACGTGCGCAGATTAACAGCGCAGCAGCGATTCTGGCTCGCTTGGCTCGCTTGGCTCGGCGTCGGTTACCGTACCGTGCGTAAAATGCTGAATGATTTGCTGCACGGCCGGATTGCGCGCGGCTTCCACGCTATAACACCAACCGATGCGACGCGATAGGGCGAGTTCTGGCACCGGACAATGCAGCAAGGTCGGCCAATCCGCTAACAAGCTTTGTGGCAGTAGCCCAATACCTAAACCCGCATTAAGCATGGCGGCCAATTGCTGGTGGTTGTCGGTGGTGCCTTTGGGGGTTAACACCAGTGAGTGCTGCGACAACACGCCCATAATACGCTGATAACTGGCACTGGCGTGGCAGGCCAACCATTCTTGTGCGGGAACGTCGGCCAGCGTAAGGGATTGCTCCGAACTTATCGCTTCCCGCACCTGCTGCGCAAAGGGATGTCGTGCTGAAACGGCCAGATGGTAGGCATCATCCAGCAGGGGGAAGAACAGGTCATCGTCACACAGAGCGTCATCGCGATCAATGCGCATATCGCCAGCGCAGCCTTGTAGCAACGTCAGTTGTAATCCGGGAAGGGCGGCATAGCATTCGGCTATCAATTGGCTTTGCCAGTATTGCCCCAGATCGGCCATCAATCCCACCGACAAACTCACCGCGCCACCTTGCTGCGCAAACAGCGTGGGCAGGTTTTGCAACTCATTCACCAAGCGGCGGGCGCTCGGATACAGTCGGCGCGCTTCATCCGTCAGTGCGACGCCTTTGGGTTGCCGAATGAACAGGGTGACATTGAGCTGCTCTTCCAACTGGCGAATGCTGGCTGATAAAGCCGGTTGCGACACGTGGCAACGCTGCGCGGCGGCAGTCATATTTTTTTCTTCAAACACGGCGGTAAACGCACGCAGCAGACGGTAATCCATAGTGATAACTGTTTTTTATTTCTGATCGGCTTGTATCGCCAGATTGTATCAAATTTCTCGGGGCGATATACCGGATAAATGTCATTTACCTTATTTTGCTATCGGTATTACTTATCACTGTAGGCGTAACTTGCTTTTATTTGGTGAAAAATGCGTCATTTATGGGGCGAGAAATTCGTTGCTATCAATCTCGTGCAGTCTGTTTTCGCTATGTCGTTGAGGTATGGCTAAATTTTGTTCGTATGCTGATCAAACAGGCCAATATTGTGGTTGCTAATAGCTTCTTTAGCCGTTCATAGAGAGTCTGACGAGATCGTTGTCATAGGTTTTAGTTATGCTTGCCAGTGATTTTTCCCATTTCAGTCTCATTTCTTACGGGGATATAGTACGCCACATCGAACAGACACGGATTATGCGATTACTCTTGTTTATAGAGCGATGTTTATCACCGTGTCTCTCACAGTGATGTCTTGCGTTGTTTTGAGGCCTCACTGCGATTTATTTGAAATATTTATTTGAGGTAGCCATGAAAGACTCTAAATCCCTGATCGTGATCACCGGTGCAAGCTCTGGGATCGGTGCCGCCACTGCGCGTTTGCTGTCATCTCGCGGTTACCCATTGCTGCTGTTGGCGCGTCGTGTTGATCGTCTGCAAGCGTTGAATCTGCCAAACACCCTGTGCTGTCAGGTTGATATCACTGATGGTAACGCGGTGAAAGCGGCGATAGCACAGGCCGAAGCGCAGTTCGGTCCGGTAGATGCACTGATTAACAATGCCGGTGTGATGCTGCTGGGTAATATGGCCGAGCAAGATCCGAAAGAGTGGCAACAAATGCTGGATGTTAACGTGAGCGGTTTGCTGAACGGGATCCATGCCGTACTGAAAGGGATGCGCGAGCGTAAGAGCGGCACCATCATCAACATCAGTTCGATTGCTGGGCGTAAAACCTTCCCTGATCACGGCGTGTATTGCGGTACCAAGTTTGCGGTACATGCGATTACCGAAGGGCTGCGTGAAGAAGTGGCGATGGACAATGTCCGTTGCATCACCATCGCACCAGGTGCGGTAGAAACTGAGCTGCTGTCTCATACCACCAGCGATAGCATCAAAGAAGGCTATGAAGCGTGGAAAACGGAGATGGGCGGCGTAGTGAAAGCTGAGCAAATTGCCGAGGCGATCCGCTTTGCTTACGAGCAACCACAATCGTTGTGTATCCGTGAAATCGTTCTGGCGGCAACACGTCAGCAGCCGTAATTTAGCGCAAAAGCGAAAGCGTGGCGCGATAACATAATGCAACTTAATGCGGTGGCTCAATTTAGCTAATAAAATGAGTCACTTGATTGAAAAAGGCGAGGGAGAGCGAGACTCCTTCGCCTTTTCTTTATGGCTTTCCCTGTTTACGACTGTACCGTTTATTACTGCGCATTAGCTTTCCATCATTCCAAGCGTTCTATCCATCCCTTATTTTAATCTCCTCTCCATATCATCTCCCGTGCATAATGGTTAATACGCGGTTCAGACTCTGCAGGTTAGAGTGCTGTAATCGGGTAAAATCGCGCATACACGCGGCAACGTTATTGGCATTAAGGATGCTGACCTGTGGCGTGTTTGAATTTCGTGTACAGGAGTCTGCATGTTGTATCCCAAGCGCCATTATTGGCAGCAAACGCTCGGAGCTATCCGAACTTGCGGCAGAAAACTGATCGAGTTTGAGCTGGTCTTTGCCCTGATTTCGGCGGGGGTGATGGTGCCAGCATTCGGCTGGTTGCTGAATCATCTGATTGCCCGTAGCGGCAATGTCACCATCACCAATTACGACTTGGTGGATTTTGCCATATCGCCCTATGGCGGTTTGTTCATTCTGACGGCGCTGTGCAGTGGCTTTACGCTGTTTTTTACCCAGCGTGCTGGGGTGACGATTTTGGCCGCCTCCGGATTATACGGTTACCCGATTGGACCGGTGCGCGCATTGGTGTTTGCTCTTGGTCGCTTACCGGTATTTCTGCGCTTAGGGATCTTGTATGCCGTGACGCTGTTGGCGCTCAGTGTGCCTTTTGCCGGTTTGGGTTACCTGCTGTTTAGCCTGCTGCTGCAAGGACATGACATCAATTACTACCTCTATTACAAACCGATGGAGTGGTATTTGGCGCTCGGCGGTGGCGCTGTATTAGCGCTCGGTTATGCCATCTTGGTGCTGCATTTGTGGGCGCGAACGGCGTTTGCGTTGACCATTATGGTCAGTGAGCCGGTGAATGTGGTTACGGCATTGCGCCGCAGTTGGCGGTTGAGCGCGGGCCATGAAATGGCGATTGTGTGGCGCGCGGCTGGCTGGTGGTTGTGGGTTGGCGCAGTGGCGTATCCGCTGATCCGCTTGATTTCTTGGAGCGCTGATCGGCTATTGGATCAATTAGCCCTTAATCTGTCTGCCGAAGTGACGTTTCTGGCGTTAGTCTCCGCGCTGGTGTTTATGCTCAGTGCCGGTTGGTCATTGCTGGGGATGTTTGGCGAGGCGTACATTATCCAATTGCTGTATCGTGATTTTGGCGAAAAACCGGCCGGCTTGGAGCGTCTGGGCCGCGAAGCAGTGAAGCAGGCATCCGATTTGTCGGTGCGCACCTTAGGCGGCGTGTTGACCGGTGCATTTGTGGTGATGCTTGGATTCGGCATTTATGCACTCAGTGGCGAGCCGCAGCGCGATGAAATTCTGATCACCGCGCACCGCGCGGGGGCTGCGCGAGGCCCAGAAAACACCGTAGCGGCATTGCGCCAAGCCATTGCTGAGAAAGCCGATTATGCTGAAATTGATGTGCAAACGGCCGCGGATGGTGAATTGGTGGTGCTGCACGATGCGGATTTGATGCGTATTGCTGGCGATCCGGCGCGCGTTGCCGAATTGAGCCACGAAGAGCTCCAACAGCGCGATGCTGGTGCTTGGCATAGCGAAGCATTTCGTGGTGAACCGGTGCCGACATTACGCCAAATGTTGGATGAGGCGCGTGGGCGCATCGGTCTGAATATCGAGCTTAAATACAACCGCCCAGATCCGACATTGGCCGCGGCGGTAGTGGCGATGCTGCAAAAAGAGGGGATGACCCAGCAGGTGGTCATTACTTCCTTGGAAGCCAAAGCCATCGAAGAGGTGCGAAAACTTGACCCATCAATTCGTACCGGATTGATTGTGACGCAGTCTATTGGCGATCCGATTAAAGCCGATACTCAGTTTTTGGCCGTGAATCAGAGCGTGGCGAATGAGAAGTTTATCGCGCGAGCACACAAAGGTGGCAAGCAAGTGCATGTGTGGACTGTCAACAATCCACGTCAGATGATCCGAATGCTGGCGTTGGGAGCAGATGTGCTGATCACGGATTACCCGCAAGAAGCTGCGGATATTCGGGCGCAGTGGCTGGCTCTGTCACCGGTCGAGCAAACGGCGCTGCGCTTGCGCTATATCTTGTAAATAGTCCTGTAAATGGTTCTGTAACCAGTTCTATAACAGGCTCTATAAAAGCGCGGTCAAAACCCTGTAATTTTCTCCGATATAAGCGCCGGTGCTAGCCATGCACCGGCGCTGCGACTTTAGTCTATATTGTCGACAATTTTCTTGAGTTACTGCATTACTGGTGCTTAATTAAGCATCAGAGTACGGATGCAGTTGCATAATCTCATGCGCTGCTGAATCCGTGTCGACAGGAGCGCAGGATGGCGTCGTCCTCTTCATCACTATCTTTATCTACATCTTCGCGTGTAACGACTGAGCACTCATCGACTGACGCAGCAGCGCATGCCGCGGAGATGCTGACTTTGCCACTGCGCGATGCCACTAAAGCTGCAAGTCTGACCGACAGTTTGCGTGAGGCAATTGTCAGCGGTGAAATTGCTGCCGGAAGCAAGCTGTCTGAGCCCGAGCTGGCGCGCCGTTTCGGGGTGAGCCGTGGGCCGCTGCGTGAAGCCATGATGAAGATGGAATCGCTGGGATTGGTCGAGCGGGTGGCACATGTCGGCGCACGGGTTGTGACGTTGTCACTGGCTCGCTTAAGTGAATTGTACGCCGTGCGCGAGGCGCTTGAAGGAATGGCGGCGCGGTTGGCGGCAGAAAATATTACCCCTGAGCAGCTGCAAGCCTTGCAGCAATTGCTGAATACCCATTGTGACTACATTCGTGATGTTGATGGCGCATCTTATTTCCATCAGCAGGGCGATTTTGACTTTCACTACCGCATTATTCACGCCAGCGCGAATCGTCGTTTGATTACGTTGCTGTGCGATGAGTTGTACCACCCATTGCGCATGTATCGCAGTCAGGCACCGACTAGCCATTCCCGTCCGCAAGCGGCATTAGAAGAACATCGCCAGATTTTAATGGCGGTAGCCGCCGCAGATGGGGAACTGGCAGAGCTGCTGATGCGTCGCCATATTGCACGCAGTCGCAAGCTGATTGAGCAGCAACTGGCCTAATTATCACCACAACACTGACAGCGACAAGGAGAGATGCTGATGCCCACCCTAGACGGTCTGAAGCAAGGAAAATCGCCCGGCGCGCGCTTTCGTCACGCAGTCGCGCAAGGTAATACCAATCATGGAGGCCCCCTTAAAATTGTGGGCACTGTGAACGCCTATTGCGCCTTAATGGCGGCGCAATCAGGTCATCAAGCATTGTATTTGTCTGGTGCTGGGGTTGCGAATGCCTCGTTTGGATTACCGGATTTAGGCATGACCTCATTAGACGAGGTGCTGACGGATGTGCGTCGTATCACCGCGGTGACCGATGTGCCGCTACTGGTGGATATTGATACGGGCTTTGGCGGCGCGCTCAATATTGCCCGCACTATTCGCGAGATGGAGCGCGCTGGCGCGGCGGCGGTGCATATTGAAGATCAGGTGAGTCAGAAACGTTGTGGTCATCGCCCGAATAAAGCGGTTGTGAGTCAGGCTGAAATGGTGGATCGGATTCGCGCCGCAGTGGATGCGCGCACCGATCCTGATTTTGTGATTATGGCGCGTACCGATGCCTTAGCCGTTGAAGGCATGGATGCGGCCATTGAGCGCGCATTGGCTTGTGTGGCTGCTGGCGCTGACATGATTTTCCCTGAAGCGATGCAAACCTTAGCGCAATACCGGCGTTTTGCCTCGGCTGTCGGTGTGCCGGTATTGGCGAATATCACCGAATTTGGGCAAACCCCGTTGTTTGAATGTCGAGAATTGGGCGAGCAGGGCGTGGCGATGGTGCTGTATCCCTTAACTGCTTTTCGTGCCATGAATCGCGCCGCCGAGAGGGTGTATCAGCATTTAGCGCAGGCGCAATCGCAGGCCGTGCTTATGGATCAAATGCAAACGCGCGCCGAGCTGTACCACTATCTGGATTACTTGCGCTATGAGCAAACCTTAGACCGGTTATTCAGCCAAAATGCCGAAAAAAGCGCCCTTTAATAACGGTACTTAATTCTGAATATATTGAAAACATAACGAAAATGACATCTAGAGCGCAGCGCGGCGGTGCCCTGAACCTACAGGCATCGGATGTCCTGGTCTGCCTCTCCGAATATGCAGTTCTCACTGATACGGAAGGAATGGATTATGACAAGCTCTCCAACACCGGCTGCGCTGGGTGGCGCAGGATTACGCGGACAAAGTGCAGGGCAAACAGCGCTCTGTACCGTCGGGAAAAGTGGCACTGGATTGACCTATCGCGGTTATGATATCAGCGATTTGGCGCGTTTTGCCTGCTTCGAGGAAGTGGCATTTTTACTGCTGCGCGGTCATTTGCCCAACGAGCAAGAGCTAGAAGCCTATCGCCAACATCTGGTGGCATTACGTGGCTTGCCGGAAAAACTGCGCATAGTCTTAGAGCACATTCCGGCCTCCGCGCATCCGATGGATGTGATGCGTACCGGCTGCTCCGTGCTAGGCAATTTGGAGCCGGAAACTGATTTTTCGCAACAAGTGCACGTTGCCGAACGCTTACTGGCCGTTTTGCCCGCAATGATTTGCTACTGGTACCGCTTTAGCCACCAGCATGTGCGAATTCGCACTGACTCGCCAGAAATCAGCACCGGCGGCTATTTCCTGCATCTGCTTTATGGCTATCGCCCTGATCCTGAATTTGTGCAAGCCATGCACTGTTCCCTGATTTTGTATGCCGAGCATGAGTTTAATGCCTCTACCTTTGCTGCTCGTGTGTGTGCGTCAACGCTGTCTGATTATCATTCAGCGATTACGGCGGCGATCGGTACATTGCGCGGGCCATTACATGGCGGCGCGAATGAGGCGGCCATGGAGATGATTGAGCGTTTTGCTAGCGCAGAAGACGCCGAGCAGGGGATTTTAGACATGCTGGCGACGAAGGCGAAAATCATGGGGTTTGGTCATGCCATCTATCGTACCCATGATCCGCGCAATGCCTTAATCAAAGCATGGGCGCAAAAGCTGGCAGAGAAGACCGGAGATACCCGCTATTACCCAGTATCTGAGCGTATTGAAACGGTGATGATGCGTGAAAAAGCGCTGTTTGCGAACGCCGATTTCTACCATGCCAGTGCGTATCACTTTATGAAAATTCCCACACTGTTATTCACCCCCATTTTTGTGCTCAGTCGGGTGACTGGTTGGTCGGCGCACATTTTCGAGCAGCGCGCTAATAATCGCATTATCCGCCCCAGCGCTGATTATATCGGCCCTGAGCCGCGCAGTTGGTTGCCCTTGGCTGAGCGATAAAGCAGAGCGTTAATTGATGGATGAGAAGAACCAAGACTATCAATATAAGTCATCATCCAATAATTTGCTGTTTTCAATAGCAAGAACGCGCGCTGTAGTAAAAATATCTAATATCAATATCTTATCACGCAAAAATGCTATACCCGACAAGGAGTTCAACCATGCACGGAATCAATCAAGCGGAATTAAATCAGCGACCAGCACCGGATGCCTTATTGTGCCAAATTGCCGATTATGTGATGGATTGCACTGAACCATCCGCCGAAGCATTAGCCACGGCGCGCTATTGTTTGCTCGATACACTCGGCTGCGGATTACTCGCGCTGCGGTTCCCTGAATGCACCAAGCACTTGGGGCCGCTGGTGGAGGGTACCTCAGTGCGCCATGGTGCGCGTGTTCCGGGGACGTCACATGAGCTGGATCCGGTCACCGCCGCATTTAACATCGGCTGCATGATCCGCTGGTTGGATTACAACGATACGTGGTTGGCTGCCGAGTGGGGGCATCCCTCTGATAATTTAGGGGCTATTTTGGCGGTGGCTGATTATTTGAGCCGCAAAGCCGTGGCGCAAGGCAATGCGCCACTGACTTTACGCGATGTGCTGGTGGCCATGATTCAAGCCCATGAGATTCAAGGCGTATTGGCCTTGGAGAACAGCTTTAACCGTGTCGGGGTGGACCACGTGTTGTTGGTGCGTGTGGCATCCACGGCGGTGGTGACGCGGCTGTTAGGCGGTGATCGTCAGCAGGTGATCGATGCCTTATCACAAGCTTGGGCTGATGGTGGCGCATTACGGACTTATCGCCATGCACCGAATGCTGGTTCACGCAAATCGTGGGCGGCCGGTGACGCCACTTCACGCGCGGTACGTTTGGCGATGATCACTATGAAAGGGGAAATGGGCTTACCATCGGTGCTCAGCGCGCCGCGCTGGGGTTTTTGCGATGTGTTGATGCATGGCGAACCACTGCGAGTGAGTCAGCCTTTTGCGTCTTACGTGATGGAAAATGTGCTGTTTAAGATTTCGTATCCGGCAGAGTTCCATGCACAAACTGCCGTGGAGTGCGCGATAACGTTACACTGTAACGAATCGTCGCGTTATCTTTCTCAGCGTGGTAGTGAACAACCGGGCATTGAAGATATTGAACGTATTGAAGTGACGACCCATGAGTCAGCTGTGCGCATCATTTCCAAAACTGGTGCGCTGGCTAATCCCGCCGATCGTGATCACTGCTTGCAGTACATGATTGCAGTGCCGTTGTTGTATGGTACGTTGACCGCTGAGCAGTATGAAGATGCATTCCATCGTGCTGACCCCCGTATTGATGCGCTGCGCGAGAAGATGGTGGTACGCGAAGACAGTGCCTATTCCCGCGATTATCTTGACCCGACTAAACGTTCGATTGCCAATGCGGTGCAGATTTTTTATCGCGATGGCTCATGCAGTGAGCGAGTTGCGGTGGAATATCCGGTCGGGCATCGTCGTCGTCGGGAAGAGGGCATTCCGTTGTTGTTGGCCAAATTCCGCGCTAGCTTGCAAACTCGATTCCCAGCGGCACAATGTGCGCGCATTCTGACTCAGTGCGGTGTAGACGACGCCAACCAGGGGGATCTCGGATACTCTGCAAACGCTACAAATTCGTTGGATGCATTTGCTGCGATTCCGGTTAACCAATTTATGGATTTGTGGGTGATTAACTAAGTCTAATCGCATAGAAACTCCAGCATAGAAAATTCAAATCGTGAAAACTGGCGCGTCTCTTAACCATTAAGCTAATTGGCGAATGCGTTAATGGGCGCGTCATTTTTTATCTGCTGGTTAATCCTCTTCCGCTCACTCTTTTTAGGGCGAGTCGGCGAGTTGTATCCGTTTTCCTTAATCGTTTGTGATAACGATATTTTTCATCTGTTAATCTTTACGACAAGAGTCGTTCTGAATTCACCCATTTTGCTTTATGGTAGAGCTGAATTCGCAAAGGGAGTGTGGCATGAGAAAGTGTCTGGTTATGGGCGCGGCGGGTTATATCGGATCTTACCTTGTCCCTCATTTGCAAGCGCAGGGGTATAAGGTGGTGGCGGGAGCGCGGCGTTCGTGCCGTTTGCCAGAGGGCGTGGAGTTTCGTCTGGCCGACAGCCTCAAACCGCGCACCTTACAGGTTGCATTAACCGGCATCGACACGGTTTTTTATCTGGTGCATGCCATGGGCTCAGGCGCTGAATTTCACCGTTTAGAGCAGCAAGGGGTGAAGAACTTTGCGGCGGCAGCGCGCGCGGCAGGTGTGCGCCGGATCATCTATCTTGGGGCGATTCAGCCCGAATCTTGCCACAGTCGACATCTTAACTCGCGCCGTTATTGCGGTGAGCTATTTCGAGATTCAGGTGTTCCAACCGTCGAGTTGCGGGCGGGGATCATCATTGGGCCGGGCTCTGCCGCGTTCGAGGTGATGCGGGATCTGGTCTATAACCTGCCATTGATGGTAACGCCCAAGTGGGTGCGTTCGCGCACGCCGCCGATTGCGCTGTCGAACTTGCTCTACTATTTGACCGGCCTGATTGAAGCTGAGGGAATCGAAGGACAGATTTTCAATGCTGCTGGCCCAGAGTTGCTCAGTTACCAGCAACAGTTACAGAAATTTGCTGCGCATATCGGTAAGCGTTGCCCGATTATTCCGGTACCGTTTTTGAGCCCCAAATTATCGGCGTGGTGGTTGCAGTTTGTCACCTCGGTACCGCAGCCGGTGGCAAAAGCGTTAGTCGGCGGACTTAAACACGATATTCCTGCCGATGATGCGGCGTTACGTGCGCTATTGCCGCAAACCTTGCTGAGCTTTGATCAGGCGCTGGCGGAAAGTTTGGCGTTGGAGCAAAAGCTTGGTGCGGAGCAGCAAGGGCAAGAAACGCCGTTGGGGCTACGCTGGCGTCATCCCGAATATGGTTTTTACGATCGCACCGCCAGTGGCGAAGCACTCTGTTTAGCCAGTACCGATACGGTGTGGCAAGAGCTGCAATTACTCGGTGGCGAGCAGCGATATTTTTACATGAATGAGCTGTGGGTGATTCGTGAGTGGATGGATCATCTGATTGGCGGGCCAGCGTTAACGCGCGGTCGAACCAATCCGGATAAATTTGTGAAAGGCGATATGCTCGATTCTTGGCAAATTTTGGGCGTTGATGAAGGGCGGCGGTTAGATTTGCTGTTTAATATGAAAGCGCCGGGTGTTGGGCGATTAGAGTTTCTGATTCTTCCCGAAGAGTCAGGGCTAACGCGCATTCGCGTAACTGCCCATTGGCACCCACAGGGCGCGTGGGGATTGGCCTATTGGCTGGCTATGTTGCCGTTTCATCTGTTTATCTTTCAAGGGATGACCGAGGCTATCGCCAAGCAAGCCGAGCAGCGCGCCGGCATTCCCGTGATGGATTAATGAAAAAATAAAGGGATAAACACCAAACGGTTTATCCCTTATTGTTTTTAGCTTTTAAGCCGGTTTCTAGGCTAATTACGTTATCGCGACTGCAAGATTAGCCACGTGCATTCCAACGATACATGCGCCACGCTTTTTGCTGGGCTGGGGTGAAGAAGGTCCAAGCGATAAAGCGGCTGATTTTCTGCCCTTGCGACATTTCGATAGTTTTCACTTCGGTCGCGCCCACTTCGCTCAACGCTTCATACAGCGCTGGCAAACTGGTCTTTTTCGATACCAATGACGTAAACCAGAAACACTGGCCGGCAAATTCGCGGCTTTCGTGGATCATGTCACTGATGAAACGCACTTCGCCGCCATCGCACCACAGCTCATTATGCTGACCGCCGAAATTGAGTGCCGGCTGGGCATCAATGGTATTGGCATTACCGCGCGAGACTTGGTTGTAGGCCAACTTGCTGCGCTTACGCTGGGTCGTTTCTGCCGCTTCTTGCGCTGAGGCGTGGAATGGCGGGTTGCACAGGGTGAAGTCAAACATTTCGCCCGGCTGAATAATGCCACGCAAAATGTCGCTAAGTTGAGTTTGTGTACGCAGCGTAATCGCTGATTGCATGGCTGGATTGCGCTCTAAAATAGCCTCAGCAGACGCGATGGCGACAGTATCAATCTCCGAACCGACCATATTCCAGCCATAGCTGTGATGGGCCAGCAGCGGATAAATCAGGTTCGCGCCAGTACCGACATCCAAACCGGTAATGCGTTTACCTTTCGGAATGCGGCCTTGATTGGCTTCGGCCAGCAGATCAGCTAGATGGTGAACATAATCGGCACGCCCCGGAACCGGTGGGCAGAGGTAGCCTTCAGGAACATCCCAGCCTTCAACTGCATAAAAATGCTTCAGCAACGCCCGGTTCAGGGCTTTCACTGCATTTGGGTCAGAGAAATTGATGGAATCGGTGCCATAGGCGTTGCGCTGGACATAGTTGGCCAGCTCTGGGCTTGCTTCGGTCAGCGCCGCGAAGTCATACGAAGAGCGGTGCAGGTTACGTGGGTGCAGATTAGATTTGGTGTCACTCATCAGGATGTCTGGGTTTCAGGCTACAAAGATTGACAACAATAATAGCGGAAAACCGGACATCTTTCGCATTTATCGTTGTTTCTCGGCTTAGGTGGTGTTTTGCGCGTCGGTTACTGGCCATGTGTCACTCATGTTTGTGGCCTGCCTCTTTAAAATGGGTCACATACTGTGCGTATTGCGGTACGCAATGGAATGAGAAGAACAGCAAGCATTCGGAGAGGATCTCATTTTGCCGACACTAAATTTATACGGTGATAGCTTACACGGGGAATGGACGCTGACATCGCCGCAGCACCCTCAGATTCACACGCGTTGCTCGTTGCCGGGCGATATCCACAGCGCCTTGTTAGAGGCGAATTTGATCCCCGATCCCTATTTTGCCTGTAATGAACAGCAGGTGCAGTGGGTAGGGGAAAGTGAATGGCATCTGTCTCGTACCTTTACCTTATCTGCGCACGAATTGTCGGCCAGTCGGCTGCTGCTGGGTCTTACCTTTGTCGATACCATGGCGACGGTATGGGTCAATGGGCAGGAAGTGTTGCAGTGCCACAATATGTTCTGGCGTTTTGAGGCAGATATTTTGCCGTGGGTCGTGGCAGGGGAAAACCAAATCCAAATTCGGTTGTTGCGTAATGACGTGGAAGCTGTGGATCGGGCGTCGCGCCTGCCTTTCCCTATCCCTTGGGCGCAGGGGAATAATCAGATTCCGCACATGAATTTGCTGCGTAAAACCCAATGTCATGCCGGTTGGGATTGGGGGATCTGCTTATTGGTCAGTGGCGTATATGGCGAGATCTCGCTAGAACCGGTATTTGCCGTTCAGCCGTTGCAAGTGCGTACCGAACAAGAGTGGCGAGCTGATGGCAGTTGCCGCTTGCACGTAGATTGTACCTATCAGGTGGATAAAGAGAATGTGCCGTTAGTTGCGCAAGTAACCTTGCTCTCACCGACATTCTCAGCTCAGGGAAGCAGACAAGAAAACTCGCAGCATCAGGTAGAGCAGATTCATCTTGAGTTACCGCCACAGCCTTGCGGCGAAGGGCGTTTTCGCCATCGCATTGATATTGCACATCCCCAGCGTTGGTGGCCGGCAGGCTACGGCCCACAGCCACTGTATACGCTTCAGGTAACTTTTATTGATGTTAGCGCACCAGATACTGACGCACCGATTACTGCGCGCAAAAAGTTGATTGAAAAGCGTATTGGCTTACGCCAGTTGGAGCTGATAACGGAAGACGATGCAATTGGCAGCAGTATGCTGTTTCGGGTCAATGGCCAAGCAATCACCGCCAAGGGCGCTAATTGGATCCCGCTAGATGCACTTCCGTCGCGTCACACGCCAGAGCGTTATCGGCGCTTACTTGAAGATGCGGTGGCCGCAAATATGAATATGCTGCGCGTGTGGGGCGGCGGCATGTATGAGCAGGATATCTTCTACGATCTGTGCGATGAGCTGGGTTTACTGGTGTGGCAAGATTTGATGTTTTCCTGCGCGCTGTATCCTTCAATCCCTGAATTCTTGCTCGATGTTGAGCATGAAGTGCGTTATCAGGTGCAGCGTTTAGCCGACCATCCATCACTGGCGTTATGGTGTGGGGATAACGAGGTGATAGGCGCGATTGGTTGGTATCCAGAATCCCGTGAACAGCGCGTTAAATACACGGTGAATTACGATCGCCTGAATCGTCTGTTGGCCGAAGTTGTTGAGCAGGAAGACCCGTCGCGCCGCTTCTGGGCCAGCTCGCCGTGTAATGGAGAGTTAGATTTTGGTGATGCGTGGCATGATGACAACCGTGGCGATATGCATTTTTGGGATGTGTGGCACTCCGGTAAATCCTTTGATGCTTACCACAGCGTGAAACCGCGTTTTTGCTCCGAGTTCGGTTTTCAGTCATGGCCATCGTTGCCCACCGTGAAATCCTTTGCCGAGCCGGATGAGTGGAATATCACTTCGCCAACATTTGAACAGCATCAGAAAAACGGGCGGGGCAATAGCATTATCACGGAGATGATTACGCGCTATTTTCGCTTTCCGATCAGCTTTGAACAGCAGTTGTACTTAAGTCAGGTACAACAGGCGCTGGCTATTAAAACGGCAGCGGAATACTGGCGCGCTTATAAAAACCACTGTCGCGGCATTTTGTTCTGGCAGCTCAATGATTGCTGGCCGGTGAGTTCGTGGTCGAGCATTGAGTATTCAGGCCGCTGGAAATTGCTGCATCACCATGCGCGTCATTTCTTTGCGCCGTTAATGGCGACGTTTATTCATGAACCTTTTGCTCATGAACCTAATGCGCAAGGCCAGCCGATGTTAACGTTGCATCTGGTTAATGAACGGCATGTCACGCAATCGCTGCATGGGGAAGTATTGCAGATCAGCTGGCAGGGGGATGTGTTACAGCGTTGGCCGCTAACATGTACCGCTGCGCCAGATAGCTCTGCACCAATTTGGCAAATTCCGCTGCCCGAGCGTAATCCGAGTAACGCCTCCGGTAGTGCGAATGCGTCAGAAAGCGAGGCGCGACGGGGCTTTTATCATGTTGTTCTACATCCTGCGTCACCAAACCATCAGCCTAACGAACGTTTTGAAAACAGCTTCTATCCCGATGTGTTTAAGCGTTTACCGTTGAAACCGGCGCAGATTGAGTACCGCATTGGCGAAGATGAGCAAGGTAGCTATATCGAGTTGTGGAGTCAGCATCCGGCGCTGTTTGTGCATATCGAATATAGCGGCGAAGGGCGTTTTGAGGATGCAGGGTTTACCTTACTGCCTGAGGCTATTGGAGGGCGTCGTCGTTTACGTTTTATCGGCGCTGCGAGTTGTGCGGAATTGGCCGCAGGCGTGACGGTTTACGATTTGCGTTCGACTTACTGAGTACTGATGTATACGAACATGATTTATACGCATTTACTCTGTATTGATTACTGCATTCTGAATCGCCACTAATAAACCAGACCTTTCATAGGCTAAGCGCAGAAGTGCTTAGCTCGAAAGAAGGGATACAAGGGATACTAAGAGGGAAGCGCGGCCTGCTCACACAGGCCGCTTTTTTATGTCTGTCTTTTGTTGCCGTAGCTCCCTTTGGATGATCGCTATTGGCTAACTCCGCACTTTCCGCACTTGGTGAGATAGGTGTTATCCCTGCACTTGATTGAATTATCACTGCTCATAAAACAATCTATCGATAAAACAAACACCTAAACAGCAGAATAATTTATTCTTAATTAAACTGCCGTTTAAAACAGATTAAGCGCTTAGCTAATTTTCACCATGCTGAGTAACTATGCCGAATAACTATGCCGAATAACTATGCCGTTCAGCTATGCAGAGTAAAAGGTTGCATCAAAATTGATAGCTGGCCGAAAGTTTGAGATTACGCCCAGGCTCCAATGTGCCGTATTCTGGTGCGCCCCAGTAGAAACCAAAGGCGGTCGGTTCGGCATAGGCGGCATCAAACAGGTTATCAATACCCGCCATGAGTTTCAGGCCGTTAATCTGTTGCGGTTCATAACTTGTCCACAAATTGACTACGGTGAAGCCTTTGCGCTCAACGCGGAAGGTGTCTACGCTACCTTGCTTGTTGCGTTCATGCTGGGTGTAGGCGTTATTGGGGGTAAAGCGCATGTCAGTACCAACAACCACTCTTTCGGTTAGGGTATAGGCGCCACCCAGCTTCACGCTGTGATAATGGGTTTGTGGCAATACTGCTTTCATGCCTTGATGATCGGTGAGTGTGCCGCTGCTGTAGCTGTAATTGGCATACAGGTCGACACGCCCAAATCCGGCATTTGCATTTAACTCGCCGCCCCATACTTCGGCATCGCCTTGGCTGACCAGTGCAGTGTTTTTGGTCGGGTGTAGGTAGTTATCCAGCGTATAGCGATACAAGGTAAAACCGCTGGTGGCATAATCAGCTTGGGTCAGCGCAGTAAGATCGTAATCCGCACCAGCTTCGATGTTGTAGCCTGTTTGCGCTTTGACATCTTTAGGTTTGACCATGTTATCGCTGATCATAAAGGTTTCCGGTAAACCGGGACCTTTAAAAATCCGGCCATAACCGGTTCGCACCGACAGATTATCGGTCAGACGATAGCTAGTTTTGAGTTTTGGCGACCATTGGTGGAAATCGCCTTCATACAAACCGCCCATTGTAATCTGGTCGTAACGCAATCCCGGCGTCAGCGTTAGTCGGCCTAGCGTCATTTTATCTTCCGCATACACGCCGTAACTGGTCATTAAACCACGACCTTTGACATCCTCCTGTACCACTTTGCCGTTTTGCGCCCCGCCAATATAGCGGGTGACGCCATCGGCTTTTTTGGTTTGCTCAGTACGATAGGTTTCTACGCCATAAGTCAGCTGATGCTCACCAAAGAGACCGGTCAGACGATTGCGGTTTCGCAGATCGGCGCCTGTGGTAGTGTTGTAATAGCTACGGTTTGGCGCATGCTTTTCTGAGCCTTTCTCTTGAGTAATTTCGGCTTCGCGATCAATGCCTTGCTTGGTTTGATACACATTTAACGTCATGTCTAACGGCGAGCCGGTTGGCGCAACGCGCAGTTCAGAGCTGTAGGTATCGCGCGTCATGCCGGAATAGCTATAACGACCATCGTCACTGATACCGGCTTTTTCACCGGCTAGCTGCCGATTACCGCCATCTTCGTAGTGCTGGGCATTGAGCTTCAGCGTGCTGTGCGGCGCCAGCTCGAACACCGCTTTGGCCATGCCAGATTTCAACTTACCTTGTTTGGACTCAATATCCGTACCATCGCCCAAACGCATGGTGCCATCATCATCGCGATGTCCGTACACCAATAACTGCGCGCTATCGCCAACCTTACTGAAGAGGGCGGCACTGCCACTGTTACGGTGATACGCATCTTGATAGCCACCTTTAACAAACGCGCCGACTTGCTCACCTTCGCGCAGCAAATCTGAAGGATCGCGGGTTTCATAGCGGAAGCTGCCGGTGACGGTGCCACCGCTATCGAGTGCTGAGTTAGGGCCAAACTCGATAACGGCACGTTTGAGCAATTCAGGGTCGATGGTTTGATCGCCTGAGTGGTGGAAGATCTGACCTTCCTGACGTGCGCCATCAATCGTGACCAGCGCAAACTTGTCTTCCAAGCCGCGGATCCACACTTTGCGGCCATAGCGTTTACCACCATCCACGGTAACGCTCGGTAGGGTGTTGAGCACATCCTTGATGTCACTGGCTTGGCGGTTACTCAATTGTTCGGCATCAATTTGCTGCTGTACATGTACGTCAATCGCTTCACCGGTGACCACGATGGTTTCGCTGGTGGATGCTAACGCGGCATGGCTGTGGGATACCATGAGTGGGGAACTCAATAGCGCCGCTACAGCAATAGCCAGTGGTTTGATTGCAAAAGGTGAAAAGTCCACGTTGTTTTGTGTTGTTGGCATGGATGCCATTGTTATTGTCATAATTAATTACGGTCGTTATCTGAAAAGAGGGTGCATCTCAACAGGCGTTAATATCCCCGTTGATGGTGCGGCTCAGTCGACCTTACTCACCAAAATCAAGTTGCCAAAAGTGATGCTAATGCGCTCTTAATTGAAAGGCTTGATGCGAGACATTGATGACAATGGTGTAAACCACTAATTCATCACCATCTCAGCAGCACAAGATTTCAATTTGGCGATTAGTCTATTTTGTGTTGCAAATGATACCTATTATCATTTGTGTGGCAAGTGATAATTGCAGCTAAGTTGTTATTTTTAAATGATATTTATCGACGCTGAATCTAAGGCGTGAGAAACCCTTCCGCGTCTTTTAAAACGCAGAATGGAAACGATAAATAGCGAGGGAAAAACGTAAACCCTCGTAGGGCGCGAGGAGTGCAACCCTACGAGTTAACCCATCTAAATAACCATCTAAACCAGCATCATCTCGGGATTACGCTCAGAAAGAGGTGTTAAAAGATGAGCTGAGGTATCGATTCGCGGCAAATGCCGACTCACCGGAACAATCATTGGCGTACCGTAAGCCGGATCGGGAATCACATCGGCATGCAGATTAAAGACCTGCTGCAATAAGTCGGCGGACATAATCTCACTGGGCTTGCCTTGCGCACACACACCACCGTTATGCACGGCAATCAGTTGATCGGCATAGCGACAGGCTAAATTCAAATCATGCAGCACCATCACAATGGTTTTGCCGTGCTCACGGTTCAGCATCACCAACAAATCCAGCAATTCGACCTGATGGTTAAGATCGAGATAGGTGGTCGGCTCATCAAGCAGCAGGATGTCTGCATCTTGCGCGAGCGTCATGGCTATCCATACCCGCTGGCGTTGTCCGCCTGACAAACTTTGTACCGGTTGATGCATCAGCTCATGTGTGTGAGTGAGCGTCAGGGCCCATTCTACTTTTTCTTGATCGTGTGCTGACCACTGGCTAAACCAACGTTGATGCGGATAACGGCCTTGTTTGACTAACTGCAGCACCGTCATTTCTTCAGGCGCGACGGGGCATTGCGGCAATATGGCTAGCTCGCGTGCGACATCGGCCGCTTTCCATTGTGTAAGAGGTCGACCATCTAAAGTAACCTGTCCCTCTATAGGGGGAAGTAAGCGCGCCAGTGATTTGAGTAACGTTGATTTACCACACCCGTTCGCACCGATAAATACGGTGATCGCACCATCAGGAATCTCCAACGATAAATCATGGATAATGCTGCGTGGGGTAGACGTGCGAGAGGCCTGTGGATAGGCCAATGTCAGGTTGTGGGTTTGTAAGCGGCTCATAGTTATCACCGGCGTAAAAGAAGATAGAGAAAATACGGAGCGCCTAACATGGCGGTAAACACACCTGCAGGAATATCCAGCGGGATCATGATGGTGCGGCCTACGGTATCGGCAATAAGCAGTAATAAGCTTCCTGTCAGCGCAGCGCACACCAACAGAAAACCTAATTGATTACCTACCCAGCGCCGCGCAATATGCGGAGCCATCAATGCGATAAAGCCAATTCCACCGACAAACCCCACCGCTAACGCTGACAGCGCAGCGGATAACATCAATCCAGCCCACTGCCAGCGCGATAACGCGCAGCCTAAGCTGGTGGCCGTATCCTCGCCCAATAATTGCACGGTTAAGTGCCGCAGAAGGCCTATCAGGAGTGGAACCAATAGCACTAATGCCCCAGCCAATAACCACACCTGATCAAAGCGGGCACCATGTACTGAGCCGGTCATCCACACGGTGCTTTTGCCCAGCAGCCATGTCGGCGCGTACATCACTAATAAGCTGCGTGATGCATCGAGCAACGTGGCACAGCCAATACCGGCCAAGATCATCTGTCCTGGTTTTAAGCGCAGCAAACGGCTTAAGCCCAGCAATGTTAGCATCATCAGCGCCGCGCCAGTAAAGGCAATAAGCGGAAGCCACACGATAGGGATTTGCTGCTGCGCGAACAAGAAAAACAGCACCACGGCGGTTGCCGCGCCACTGTTGATACCCAAAATGTCAGGGGAGGCTAAGGGATTGCGGATAATGCTTTGTACCAGCACACCAGACATGCCCAGCGCCGCCCCTGCACAGAGAGCTAACAGGATCCGCGGCAGACGAAACTGCCCGACAATGAGTTGTGTTGCGCCATCGGCATCACCCCGCATCCATTGCCATAACGCTTGCGGCGTAAGCCACTGATTGCCAGCACTGATCGCCATGAGGGTCATGATTGTCAGCAAAACGGCAAGCATCGCGACCACGTGGAGTGGATGACGTGGGATCAGCATACTCACTTGACGATGGCGTACGTGCAGGTAGCGATGGCGGTAAGGAGCCATAGAATCAGACATCATATTCTCTCTTTACAGCACATTTACAGAACCGTGCCGCGACGACGGCAAGCCAGATAGATGAAGAACGGCGCGCCCAAGACCGCCATCGCTAACCCTACGGGCACTTCAGACGGGAAGAATAAAAATCGTGCGCTAATATCTGCGGCAGTGAGTAATGATGCGCCTGTCAAAGCGGCTGCCGGTAGCAACCAGCGATAATCAATGCCCAACAAGGCGCGGCACACATGCGGCACAATCAGGCCAATAAAGCCAACCGGACCGGCCATCGCTACGGCGCTGCCGGTAAGCAGTACCACCGCAATCAGCGCACCTAAACGTAAACGACCAAGATTGATGCCCAATCCTTGTGCGGTCTCTTCGCCTAGCGCCAATGTATTTAAACTACGGCTCAGCCCTAGTGCGACTAAGGCTCCGGCCAAGGCAAATGGCAGCAAAGGTAAGGCATGGGCTAATTTGCGACCTTCAATATTGCCGGTCAGCCACAGCATCAGTTCACTCTGCGCGGCCTCATTGAGCACTAACAAACCCGACGACCATGACGACAGCAGCGCACTCAGCGCAATACCGGCCAATGTCAGCCCCAATGGGCCTGATACGGTAGCGCTAGCACCGGCCAATAAGAAAATCAGCGCCGCACTACCAAGGCTGCCGAGAAAGGAAAACCACATTATCTGCTCAGGTGCGCTGATGCCAAACAGGGTATAGGCCACCACAATGCAAAAACCGGCGCCGGCGGTAATACCTAGCACACCCGGTGACGCCAATCCATTTCGGGTAATACCTTGGGTGAGTACGCCAGCCATACCTAAACACGCGCCCACCGCAGCGGCAATCGCTGCCCGCGGTAAGCGCAGGTCACGGACCACGCTCAGGAGATTTTGCATTTGTGGATCGGTAACCGCATCGTCTGACCACAACTTTTGCAGCAATGACCATAAAGGCACGTCGGACAATGCGGTATAGCCAAATCGTAGGCTGGCAACAAACAGCATACCCAGCAACGCGGTCAGCACGAGCAGCAGAACACTTCTATTCCGCAAACTGTTAGGCAGTGATCTATAAAACTGCGAAGCTGGATTCGCGTCGCGCGTAGAGGTGATGGGCTGGCTAGACATCAGCGCTTATCCCTTATTCTGGCTATCACTGCGGTTATTGTTGATATCGTTATCAGATCCGTTCGGTAGTAAGGCGGCGCGCAAATCTTGCAGAACATAATCGGCGGCTAAAATGCCGTAAGACTTGTTCCACGTTTCGTGGTTTACCTTATGAACGGCGTTATTTTTTACTACCGGTAATTGCTGCCACAGCGGCTCGGCCAGCCAACTTTGTTCGGCGGCACTCGCTTTCCCATTACCGGTTTCCATCACGAAGTAGAACAGCTGATCGGCATTCACTTCTGGAATGCGCTCACGCGTCAAACCTTCCGCGAAGCCTTCTTTATCATGCAATGGTGGGCGCGCAAGTCCTACGCGGCGGATAATGTCAGTGGCAAACGAATCATTGTAGTAATAACGCGCCCCTGAACTTTGGAAGCGCACCACGGCAATCTGTTGCTGCAATTTACCGGCAGCGTCTAAATCGGCTTTCAATTGTTGAGCATTGGCATCCCAGGCAGCGAGCAGGGCGGTAGCGGCTTCTTTTTGACTCGCACCGTCAGCATAAGTCAGCAAGTTTTCACGCCATGCGCCCATAAAGGTTTCACTGAACACGGTAGGGGCTACGGCGGATAACTGATCGTAGATTTTCTCCTGACGCTGCTTGATCCCCAAAATCAAATCCGGCTTCAGCGCGGCAATGGCTTCCAAATTCACTTGTTCTTCATCGCCTAAATCCACGGTACCCGCATTTTGCAGCGTTTGACCAAAGTGGGAATACCAGACGCCATTATCCTGACCGGCCACCGTCATCGAACGCACAGCACCCACAGGCGTAATCCCCATCGCCAGCATCGCTTCAGTCGCTTCGTTGGTGAGCGTTACAACCCGCTCAGGATGCGTGCGTACCTCGGTAACTCCCATCGCATGTTGCACGCTGCGGGTCTGTTTATCATTGGTTGCCGAGTCAGCGCGGGTCGCTAGTGCTGAATGGGTTTGTGAGGTTGAGTCGGGTGTGGCGTTATCGCACCCAGCGAGAATAAATACGGAAACTGCACCTGCAAGGAGTAGAGAATGTCGCATAACACCATCCCAGTAAGAGTTATAAAGCCAACAATTCAAAATGAAGCGAATGAAATAAAGCGAATCGTAATGTTCAATTGCTGCGAATGATATTTACTATCATTATCAAATGCAACCAGAGGCACGCGTTAAAGCAAAAGAAGGGGGGATGAGAAGCACAAAGACACAAAAACGAGAGGGATTAAGAACAAGAAAAAGAACGAGAAAAGCCAAACAACCCAGCGGCATAAACGCACCGAGCCGCTAAGTCTGTGATAAAATTCACGACAATTATGGCCGCTATGCATTTTTCCTCGCACAGTCGCGGCCTTCAGAATGAATACGAAGAGCATAATGAACGGAAACCAGAAAGTACCATCGCCTTTTTCCGCCTTGCTGCCAAAGCTCAACGGCTTGACCCTGCGGGATCGCCGACGTTTGCTGCGCCGTATTGAAGGTGCGAAGAAAGTAAAAAATCCCCAGGCTCAAGAAGCCATCGCGCAGGAATTGGCGGTAGAGATTCAGAGCGCCCAAGCGCGTGTCGATGCCCGTCGCGCGGCCGTACCAAGTATCAACTACCCAGAAATCCTGCCGGTTAGTCAGAAAAAAGACGAGATCCGACGCGCTATCGAACAGCATCAAGTTGTGATTGTGGCGGGGGAAACCGGCTCGGGTAAAACAACGCAGTTGCCGAAGATCTGTCTTGAGCTCGGGCGCGGGATAAACGGCCTGATTGGCCATACTCAGCCACGTCGTCTGGCCGCACGCTCTGTGGCCAACCGGATTGCCGAAGAGCTGCAAGTTCCGATGGGCGGTGTCGTCGGTTATAAAGTGCGATTTAACGATCAAGTTAGCGATACCACGCTGGTCAAACTGATGACCGACGGTATTTTGCTGGCCGAGATTCAAAACGATCGCATGCTGTCGCAATACGACACCATCATTATCGATGAAGCGCACGAACGCAGTCTGAATATCGACTTTATCCTCGGCTATCTGCGTGAGCTGCTGCCAAAGCGCCCAGACCTGAAAGTCATCATTACCTCGGCAACTATCGATCCGGAGCGTTTCTCGCGTCACTTTAATAATGCGCCGATTATCGAAGTTTCCGGACGAACCTATCCGGTGGAAGTGCGTTATCGTCCGCTGGTGAGCGAAGAGGACAACGATCCGGATCGCGATCAGCTACAAGCGATTTTCGATGCCGTCGATGAGCTCTACCAAGAAGGGCGCGGCGACATCCTGATTTTCATGAACGGCGAACGTGAAATTCGCGATACCGCCGATGCACTGGAAAAACGTCAGCTGCCGCATACCGAAGTGTTGCCGCTGTATGCGCGTCTTTCTGCTGCCGAGCAAAATCGCGTGTTCCAACCTGCGGTAGGGCGTCGGATTGTACTGGCGACCAACGTGGCGGAAACCTCTCTGACCGTACCGGGGATCAAATATGTCATTGACCCGGGTACGGCGCGAATATCCCGCTATAGCTATCGCACCAAAGTACAGCGACTGCCTATTGAGCCGATTTCTCAAGCCTCCGCCAATCAACGTAAAGGGCGTTGCGGACGGGTTTCCGATGGTATCTGTATTCGTCTGTACTCCGAGCAGGATTTTATGTCCCGTCCGGAGTTTACCGATCCAGAGATCCTGCGAACCAACTTAGCCTCTGTTATTTTGCAGATGACATCGCTGGGTCTAGGCGATATCGCAGCATTCCCATTTGTCGAAGCGCCAGATAAGCGCAATATCCAAGACGGCGTGCGTCTGCTGGAAGAGCTCGGCGCGCTCAATCCTGAACAAAATGATCCGAAAAAACGTCTGACCGCGATGGGGCGTAAACTGGCTCAGCTGCCGGTCGACCCACGTTTGGCGCGGATGGTATTGGAAGCGCCGAAACACGGTTGTGTGCGTGAAGTCATGATCATCACCGCCGCGCTATCGATTCAAGATCCGCGTGAGCGTCCATTGGAGAAACAACAAGCCTCCGATGAGAAACACCGTCGCTTCCAAGATAAAGATTCCGATTTCATGACTTTCGTGAATCTGTGGAATTATCTGCGCGAGCAACAAAAAGAACTCTCGAGTAATGCCTTCCGTCGTCAGTGTAAGAGTGATTTCCTCAATTACCTGCGCATTCGTGAATGGCAAGATATCTATACCCAATTGCGCCAAGTGGTGCGTGAGCAGGGTATGGCGATTAATGATGAGCCTGCCGATTTCCGCTCGGTTCATCTGGCTTTGCTGTCTGGCATGTTGTCCCATATCGGGATTAAAGATTTGGAGAAGAACGAATTTCAGGGCGCGCGAAATGCCCGTTTCGCTATCTTCCCAGGCTCAGGTCTTTTCAAGAAGCAACCGAAATGGACCATGGTGGCCGAGCTGGTGGAAACCTCCCGTTTGTGGGGACGCATTGCCGCGCGTATTGAGCCTGATTGGATCGAGCCGCTTGCCCAGCATTTGGTGAAACGCAGTTATAGCGAGCCGCATTGGGAGAAAACCCAGAACGCCGTGATGGCGAGCGAAAAAGTCACGCTGTACGGCATTCCGATTGTTGCCGATCGCAAAGTCAATTACGGTGCGATTGATCCGGTGATGTCGCGTGAGCTGTTTATCCGCTCAGCGCTGGTGGAAGGGGAATGGAATACTCGCCATAAGTTCTTCCGTGAAAACCGTAAGCTGTTAGCGGAAGTTGAAGAGCTGGAGCATAAATCCCGTCGCCGCGATATTTTGGTTGATGACGAAACGCTGTTTGCGTTCTATGACCAACGTCTGCCGCATGACATCGTTTCCGGTCGTCATTTCGATAGCTGGTGGAAGAAATCCGAGCGATCGCAGCCTGATCTGCTGAATTTTGAAAAATCGATGCTGATCAAAGAGGGATCGAACAAAGTCAGCGAGCTGGATTACCCGAATTTCTGGCATCAAGGCAACTTCAAGCTAAAGCTGTCGTATCAGTTTGAACCAGGCCAAGAAGCGGATGGGGTGACGGTACATATTCCTCTGCCGGTGCTTAACCAGATTGAAAATATTGGTTTTGATTGGCAAATTCCGGGGCTACGCGAAGAGCTGATTGTGGCATTGATTAAATCACTGCCTAAACCGGTGCGTCGTAACTTTGTGCCGGCGCCGAACTATGCGCAAGCGTTCTTAGGCCGCGCTGAAGCTTTGCAAGGCAATTTGCTGGATGCCTTGGAGCGCGAATTCCGCCGCATGTCAGGCGTGACAGTGTCACGTGAAGAGTGGAATCTGTCGCAAGTACCTGACCACCTGAAAATCACATTCCGCGTGGTTAACGAGCACGGTAAGAAACTGTCGGAAAGCAAAGATCTTGATGAGCTTAAATATGGGCTTAAAGAGAAAGTGCAGGAGACCTTATCGGCCGTGGCCGACGATGGTATCGAGCAACGCGATCTGCATGTTTGGAGTTTTGGCGATTTGCCGCAGTGCTATGAGCAAAAACGTGGTGGCTACGCCGTTAAAGCTTATCCTGCGCTGGTGGATGAAAAAGATTCGGTCAGTATCCGCTTGTTTGAAACGGAGCATGATCAGCAAAAAGCCATGTTGCAGGGGACGCGCCGTCTATTGCTGCTGAATGTGCCGTCACCGATTAAATATCTGCATGAAAAATTACCGAATAAAGCCAAATTAGGGCTGTATTTCAACCCATTCGGTAAAGTGTTGGATCTGATTGATGACTGCATTGATGCCGGTATTGATAAGTTAACTGCAGAGTTTGGTGGTCCAGCGTGGGAAAGCGAGCGCTTCGAAGCACTGCGGGAGCATGTGCGCGCCAACTTGAATGAAACCGTGGTTGAGATCGCCAAGCAAGTCGAACAAATCCTGACTACATCGCATAACATCAACAAGCGCTTGAAAGGGAAGGTCGACTTCACCATGGCCTTTGCACTGTCTGATGTGAAAGCGCAAATGGGCGGTTTGATTTATCGTGGTTTTGTCAGTGACACCGGCTGGCAGCGTTTAGCAGATCTGCAGCGTTATCTGAATGCCATCGAACGCCGCTTGGAGAAGTTACCTACCGATCCGAATCGCGATCGCGCACAGATGCTGAAAGTGGAAAGCGTGCAGCAGGAATACCAACAGTTGTTGGCGAAAATTCCGAAAGGGCAGCCAATTCCAGACAAAGTACAAGCAATTCGCTGGATGTTGGAAGAGTTGCGCGTGAGCTTCTTTGCTCAGCAACTGGGTACGCCATATCCGGTTTCGGATAAACGTGTGCGCATGGCCATTGATGAAGCACTACAAGGCTAACTTGCTCATTACTTGCTAATTGTTACTACGAACCTCTTGTTACTTTGAGGTCGTGTGTAAGAGATAAAATTAAGGTCACCACAAGATTAAGCACATACTCAGTGTTTATCCTGTGGTGACCTTTTTACATTCTTACCGCGCTTTCAATACGCTATGCGGTAATTAGTTTGACTTATCAAAATATCAAAAGCGATACAGCAAACCGGTAGTAAAGTTAGTCAGGGTGGTGTTGAAGAAATTCACATCCGAATTAATTTCGCCGTATGCCACGCCTGCATAGGCAGACAATTTTTTCACGTCAAAGATATTATTTTTGAACAGTACCACGTTGGCGGCAAAATCAGTGGAGTCAGTTTTTTGGCCGAAGACTGGGTTGGCATCTGAATAATCGGTTTTGCCTAAATACAGGTTACTTACGATGTTGTATTGCGAATCCTCAGAGCGCCAGAAATAACTTAACAAGCCACCGAATTGTGTATTGCTCATCGCATCGCCGTCCAATGAGTTATCGACATAACGAAACTCAGGGATCAGTGATTGTCGTTGATCAATAGCATAGAAGTAGGAGACTTTGCTGGTATGACTCTTACCGCTACGCTTGAGCATGTTAACTTCTTGCTGAGTTAAGGTGCGGCCCAGAATTGGGTCGATATTGTTCAACAAAAATTGGCCGCTGTTCTCGCTGTCGACTGAGATATCACGATAGCTGTAATCGGCAGAGAAATTGCTGCCCATGATATTTTGCCAGCCCACTTGTACACCGTTGATATCACGGCGTGTGTCGCTGCGATCGGTGCCAATGGCGTACGGGTCTTGCCACACTTTATTCGGTAAACCGGAGAATACATACGATACGGAAACAATACCGCTTTGGCCTAAACGCTGACGCACCCCCAGTTGCTGAGAGAAGTCCAGACGCACGGTATCTTGGATCAGGTTACCCAGATAGAACTGAGTGCCACTGTCACCCAGTGTATAACGCAAGTCGAGGTTAAAAGCAGGGCTTACCTGATTCTTCCCTGAGGGATCACTGGTCAGGCTGTTAACTTGTTTGTTCGCACCATCTTCGCCGCTTGGGCCAAGGTACAGGTTTGATGAGTTGCGAGTTACGTTTACGCCCGCAGAAACAAATCCTGACCAACCACTTTCTGTTGGAATATCAAATGGTCCCGCCGCATTTGCGTAGCCAGCTATAGTGAGCAAAGGGAGAGTAATTAGCGCTTTAGTCTTCATGATGATCCTGATTATAGTTATTTAGTGAGCCCACTCACGGATATTGCTTTCTCAATGTAACGTTAATGCATTGTTTTTCAATGCAATTTATGGGTAAATACATTTTCTTATTATCAGGCGCTTATCTTATACCGGTTAGTCATAGAATACTGTTTCGATATTGTTTCTCGCGAAATATACAAATACATCTGCAATTAAGTATTTACGCTACCAGCCACTTTGCAACATTAAAGCAAGCTCGTTACGCATGTTTACATGCTGAAATGTGATCTTTGTATGACTTAACGCTGATGATCGGGTACACCAAAGACGGTTTTATTTGCTTATTTTGTATTCGGCAGAAAATAACGGATTGTCCTGCTCAAGTGAATATCAATTCAACATGAAATCTGAATGGTTACCTTATCATTATGCCAATGAGTACGATTACCCGATCACGATTGAAAATGATATTTATCAGCATGTCGCTGGTATTTTCTTCAGTTACACACGCCGCTGAACATAGTAATGGCTTGCCTTCCTCAGTGATGAGTGAAAGCGCTATCCGTGACAGCAATATGCAAGCATGCGCAGAGCGATTACACTTTGATAGTGTGCAAGATTACATTCACTATCTTGATACCCATAATATCGATATGGATAGTATTACCGAAAATGGCGTCCCTGCGCTGTATTGCAAAGATTTGCCGTTGGACATGAAAAAAATCAGCGGTGATACCAAGAAAAACACATTTATTATGATCATGCTTCCGGTGATCAAAAAAATAAATCAGCAAATTGAAGATGACCGTAGTCAATTAATCAGTTTGCACGCTAAACAAGAACGTGGAACTCCGCTATCACCAGAGCAAAAACTGTGGTTAGAAAATTTAGCGGATCAATATGACGTAAGCAGTGGGAATTATCGTGAACTGCTACAGCGCGTGAATACTATTCCCGCCTCGTTAGTGTTGGCGCAAAGTATTCAGGAAAGCGGGTGGGGGACATCTTATACCGCGCGAGCGGGTAATGCATTGTTTGGTCAGCATCGATCGCCAGGCAATCAAAATTACACTGTTACCGTTGATCGTGGACGAGTGCATCTTGCTGGTTACGATACCATCCATAACGCGGTTTCTGCATATATCCACAACCTCAATATTAATCCAGCATATAAACACTTACGCCAAATTCGCGCTGATTTACAAGCGAGGGGAGAGCCGCTGTCAGGTTACCAATTGGCGCAAGGTCTTGTTCATTACTCCACGCGTGGCAAGTCTTATATCCGCGATTTACACCACTTAATTCGAGGAGCTGACTTGGAACAATATGACGATATCAGTCTGGCGGATAACCCACCGGTCACAGTTAGTTTTCAGGATGCCTAAACACACAATTCTGTGGTGTTAAAATCAGTGTGGATTAGTGATGTTATGCTGATAGATACGTCGTCTAATCCACTCTTTACTCTTTTATTTATCCTATCTTTTTAGTACCACATCAGGTAATCTTCTATATAGAATACATTAAGTCATCATACAGTTTATTGATATACCAAAAGGTAAGCGCTTCGCGCTGAACTATCCCTTTAAAAAAGAACTCATCACAAATGACAGATCATCTTAAAGAAACAAAATACCGTATTGACTGCGCGCTCGATGAGCTTGAACATTTTCTAACGGAAAACCCGCTACAAGCATTATGGTTATACGAGCTACCACAATGGAAAAGGGACGATGAAGGAACGTTACCCGATACTATCCCTGTCACTGAAATTCATGGAGGTAATGAACTCACGCCGCTACTCATGAAAATCTATCGACAATTTTATGCACCAGAACCGGAGGGAAGGGATGATGAACCTTCGACCAAAATCGTGCAGCGCTATCCCGGCATTGCCGTCTGCTCCGGTTCACATGAAGAATTAACCGAGCTTATTGGGCAAGTGAATCAAGCCAAAGACGCCTTCGCGGCGGCAATCAAAGCTGTAGGGAACCCTGATCAGCGTTTCGAAGCCGTGCATTCACGTTTCCCCATGATGATCACCTTGCAGGCAACTCGATATTTAAAAGTGTTACCCTGTAACACCACACGCATCAGTTTTGCATGGCAAAAACCCATTGCCTCAAAAAGTGATCACGACAAGCTCAACCGTCAGTTATTGCTAGAAAAGCTCACTCAAGAAAGGCGCTATCCACCGGTTAATATTGCCATGCAATTAGACGGTGATATTTGGGCGGCTCAAATCGAAGAAGAAATCGCACTGGTCGAAGCGTTGCCTGAAAATGCACGTTTGCGTTATCGCCGTGTGCTGCGTGAAGTTCCGCAGGCCAATTGGGTGTATGAAACCTTTGATGCAGAGCAGGGTGAGATCATTGAATTGCGCGGTAACGGTAAGGTCAATTTGCCTCTGCTCACAACGCGAATGCCCGATAAACTCAAAGGGTTAAAAAGCTATGATCGGCAAAAAGCCGAAGCAAAACATCGCCGTCCTGTAGCGAAAGGTAAGATTCTATTGCCGCGATTAGGCATCGAATTAATCCCTCAGTAGACTGAGATCAGGTTTAATTTTATAAGGCCCAATCACCATGAGCGATTTACTGGTATTTCTGATCCAGCTGCAAAGCGTGTTTGATGCGCATGCTTGGCTCGCCCAAATCCTGATTGTGGTGATATTTACCGCGATCTCATTAATTGCTTGGTTTGTCTTTCGTAAGAAAAACCGTAATAGCCGTGACTATCACAAATACTTGTGGCGACTGTTTTGGCAAATCAGCTCACCGGTAATCTTGTGGAGCATCTTCATTCTGAGCAGTACGCAACTACTCAGAATTGTCGCCAATGAGTTTATGCCATCACTTAGCGGTATTATCGGTGATATTCGCTTATTTGCCGTGCTTTGGGTGATGGTTCGCGGGATTTTCAAATACCTGAACTCGGTTGAGAAAGTGCAAATTATGCACGGCAAAGACTCAACCACCGTGAGTGCCATCACCAAGCTCAGCAAGTTCTCAGTGCTCTTGCTATTTTCTCTGATCATCGCCGATTACTTTGGCGTCAGCTTTTCTGGATTACTGGCTTTCGGTGGGACAGGAGCCATCATCATCGGTTTAGCCGGCAAAGATATCCTGTCGAACTTCTTCAGCGGCTTGATGATCTACATTGACCGGCCATTTAATGTCGGGGATTGGGTCAGCTCTCCAGATAGAAATATTGAAGGCACCGTGCAGTCGATCGGCTGGCGATTAACCAAAATCTTTACGTTCGATAACCGCCCACTGTATGTCCCCAACTCGGTATTTTCGAATATCAGCGTTGAAAACCCAGGGCGCATGACCAACCGTAGAATCACCGCCACCATTGGTCTGCGCTATGAAGATGCAGAGAAAATGGATGATGTTGTGAACGCAGTCAGAAGCTATTTACAGCAACACGATGCCATCGATCAAACGCAAGATTTACTGGTCAGTTTCAATGAATTCGGCGCGTCATCACTGAATTTTTCCATCTACTGTTTTACTAAAACCAGCGATTGGGCTGAGTGGTTAGCCATCCAACAACAAGTCTTTTTGCGCATTATTACCTTGATTAAAGAGCAGGGCGCGGCATTAGCATATCCTGGCGAAACCGTGTTTTTGCAATCGGTACCGCTAAACCGTCCGGGAAATGCTGGCTCAGGTTCGAGTAACGGCGGAGTCGGCTCAGTGACTCTCAAATCCTAGCGTTGCGTTAAAAGATAACTGTCGCTAAAGCAGGCTGAAAATCAGCCAGTAACATCAAAGAAAAAACGGGTTTACCAGTACATTTTACTGAGCGCGACACTTAGCACTGTACAAATGCGGTAAACCCGTTTCAGTTCGTGATGCTCGTGATGTAAGTTTTACGGAAATACTGCCGGCTCAACTCAGCGTATATGACGGCCACCATCGACATGCAATGTGCGTCCGGTAACGTAACAGCTGCTCAGCAAATACGACACCGCCTCGATAATTTCTTGTTCGCCCGGTGCGCATTGCATCACTGATTTATCCAAGGCTTTTTGTTTGTACTCGTCTGAGTCTTGCGGATTGAACATAATCAAAGCCGGAGCAATCGCATTTACCTTAACTGCGGGCGCAAATTTCTTGGCAAATGAAAGTGTCATGTTCTCCAATGCCGCTTTACTCGCTGCGTATGCAATGTGTTTATCACTGCCTTTTTCCACCACATAATCGGTAAAGTGGATGATATCCGCTTTCGGTGCAAAAGACTGCGCTAACAGATGGTTAAGCAGATAGGGGGCTTTGACATGAATTTGCATCATCGCATCTAACGCATGTGACAGTGTCACAGCATCATGTCCATCTTTTTCCCATGCCGAGGCATTGTGCACCAATGCGCGAATTGAGGTATTTCCCCATTCCTTCAGTTGCTGGGAAACCCGTTCTGCAAACTCGTTAATCCCGCGATCTGTACTAAAATCAGCATACAGACAGCAGACACCACGCTCGCGAAGTTCTGCCAATTCAGGGTATTCACTCCGGTAACTAATGATAACGCGTTTAGCTTGCTCGCTAAAAAAGCGGGTCAGCGCATAGCCAATCCGGCGCGCGCCACCGGTAATGATATAAACCTCATTGCTCATTTCTGACTGCATGACATGTATCTGTTCGGTGAAGGTGATATGCTGTATTGATATCCTGAAATGCGCCACAGCTCAACATCTGAATCGGATTTTTGCTTTACCACTCTGATAGATAAGGTCAAAATCAGGGGGAAGGAGGATTATCGGGTTATGGCAATGGTAGACACTGATACTGTCGAGAGCCGTACAGTAGTGACGTTTGACTACACGGCGTTTTTGGCTGAGTCCTGTAAGAAGAAATGGAGTTTCATTGATGCGATTTACAGTGTAATACCATTATTTGGATTTGTGCTTAACAGTCAGATAAATAAAGATAAAAAGACAGAGGATCGTTTGCGTGATTTAGCACTGCAAATTCTGTCTACGCAAATCAGCGATGAAAACAATATCGCCCGTCTGATCAGACTGGCCAAACAGCAAAAAATTACCCATCTTCGGGTGTGCTTGCCTTATGCGTTAAACGCATCTCAGCTTTCATCGATCGAAAAAGAGTGCCCATCGGCACAACTTCAGCAGCAAGATGAGTTCCTTGATGTGAATATTCACTGAACACGTTGTGTGTCATTCAGAAGATCAATTCTGAGCATAGAACTTAGATAGCAGCTATAAAAAAACCGGCAATATATGCCGGTTTTTTTGCTCTCACATCGAGAAATGAAATGATGCTAGCGTTAGGAAATGCCTTGTGACAGCAACCATGCCGCTGGCAATACACTCAGTAACAGCAGGGAAACTCCAACGCGATCCATCTTCTTCAGTGGCGTACATTCGCAATCATTACGGCGCGCATAGAAGAAAATCAGCAAGCCTGGAGCATACATCAGCACTGACATCATCAGATGAGTCAGACCTGATGCGTACAGCAACCAGATCCCATAAATACACGCACCCGCACCAATCGACTTCAGCAGAACGCTTTGCTTTTTAATGGCCAACTTCAGCAAGAAAGCACCGACCAAGAAGTAGGGAACCAGCACCATTTCAGAGGCAATGGTCAGCAAGGTGTTGTAGGTGCCACCGTACATGTAGATCAGCAACAAGGCAATCTGTACCGCACCATTGGTCAGCCATAAAGACGCCGCCGGAGAACCGTTGGCATTCATCTTCGACAAGTAGCGCGGAAATGCACCTTGCAGCGCGGCCACGTATGGCACTTCAGCGGCCAGAATAGTCCAGCTCAGATAAGCTCCGCACACAGACACAATCAAACCAAGGCTGATGATGATTTTACCCATCGGGCCAATCATCAGATCCAGCATACCGGCCATAGATGGGTTACGCAGTTCGGCGACTTCGGCACGCGGCATGACGCCCACCGCCAGCAAAGTCACCAACAGGTAGATGCCCAGCGCAGAGAGCAAACCCAGCATAGTGGCACGGCCGATATCATGTTTGTTCTTCGCACGCGAAGAAACCACAACGGCACCTTCAACACCGATAAACACCCAAACGGTGATCAGCATGGTTTCTTTAACCTGCTGCCAGATTGGTGTGTCTAACGCGGCACCGGTGAAATCCAGATGGAAGGTTTCCCATTTAAAGAAAAATGCCGCCAGTACAATAAATGCACATAGCGGGATCAGCTTCGCAATGGTCGCCAACATATTGATACTGGCCGCTTGCTGTACACCGCGCAGGATCATGGCATGCACAATCCAGAGCAGGGCAGATGCACCGATCAATGCCTGCCAAGTATTGCCATCACCGAAAATGACATGACCGGGAGAATCCGTGAAAAAACTAAGCGTCGCAAATACAATCACCAGATAAGAAACGTTAGCGATAACAGCACACAGCCAATATCCCCACGCCGAGCAAAAACCAACAAACTCACCGAATCCTTCACGGGCATAAGTAAAAATCCCGCCTTCCAGATCCGGTCGCAGCCTCGATAAATGTAGTAATGCAAGTGCTAGAAAAATAATGCCAACACCAGTAATGGTCCAGCCAATCAGTAATGCGGCGGGACTGGCCACGGCAGCCATATTTTGGGGCAGGCTGAAAACACCGGCACCAACCATGGAGCTAAGAACCAGTGCAGTGAGTGCACCAAGACCAAGTTTTTTGTTCAATGTGGGGAGATCCTGAAGAATGGTCTAAACAAGCCGGTAGGAGATTACCGGCCCCAAGCATTATATTTTTACGACATAAAGTTTTATCCGGTGCTTACGCTGCGAAATATTCTTCGATGCCATTGAATACTCGCGAATTTTACGCACATGCTTTGGCATCAGCAAAGTTTTTTTACCCATGAAGGACTGATTTCTCAGCAATTAAGTATGAAATCACGTTGTAGCGCAGCAAATGTAATCAGCTAATTAGCAATACGCACAAAAACGATCGCGTAGCGTAATCAGCTTGTTGACATTAGGCCATTTACTACAAACCAAGCGCGTCAGAGCTGGCTAACACAGCCTAAATTTTGGTTTCGCTACGCAAAAATTTGTTGGCACTGTATCAGGCCGATTTTCAGATTTCACATAGCGCGATCAGCCTAAATCAGCGCATGAGCGAGTTAATAAGATGAGTGAGTTATGTGAAGTATCGATAACATTAGTCTGACTGCTACAGAGCCACTAAATAGCCAAGCGACATCATCACATAAGTACGCACAATGCCGGATTATGGTAAGTGACTCCAAAAATTCAGGCGTCAGAATTGCAAAAAATAATCTGCAAAAGAGAATTTCCGAAAACTTATAAAAACGGATGTTTAATTGTAGATGCGTGTTTTAACTCATAAAAACTTTATTTTTCGCTTTCACGAATGCGGTTTAACCCGCGAAGAAGCTGCTGAACTTTGTTTTGTATCTGTGAAGGAAGTCACAAAATGGGATAACGGGAAAAACATCCCGCCGATATGCAAGCGGTTGATGAGATGGTCAAAAGGACGCGAGCTTGGTGGAAATTTCGCCGGATGGAAGCTGGAAGACAACGGAAGATGGCTGATTTCAGCAGAGGGGCACAGGATGGCCCCACAACAAATTTTGAATGCTGTATACATAGAGCATCTGTACAGAGAAGAAAAAACACGGAACGAAAATATCAAGCAGATGCATGTACTCAGGGAGCTGCGGAAAATGTCGAGGATATAAAATCAGCCGACGAGCTACAGGAATGACAAAAATCGAGAAAGGATCTCAACAAAAACCAAAGGAAACTTCAGTGCAAAAATCAAAGTAGCGAAAACCCCCAAGATGAAAAAACACATAGGTGAAAGCCAAGAAGATGACGAGCGTTGACAATGTAAACCACGATGAATACTGCGAAGATTCGATGTACGGATTTCTTTAGGAAAAGAGCGATGACGCCGAAATTCCTTTGGGTTGTAGATATCATCCTTGTTAAACATAAACACCTCCTTGTCATATCTATCATATCAAAAAGAGCATTTTTTAACCGAGTGTAGTAGTGAAGTTGGGAGGTATCACCCCGTATTACTATACGGGGTAGGAGAGAGGCTGAACGGACTCATATGGACAAATCATGGACGGCAAAGAAGCGCCGCCCACAATTTGACCACAATCGCCGGAAACAAAAAGGGCACGGAGAGTTGCGCTCCGCGCCCAATAAGTTTTTTCTGTTTTTTATAAAAGCTAAAGACAACTAATAGTCATCAACTGACCCTTATATTTCATCTGGGCATTGCAGCCATCGATACCGGCCAAAGGTATACCATAGTAGACATAGTCGAAAGGTATCTCATCCTGCCCAGAAATTTTGACAATGGCGTAATCGTAGATGACCCCTTGCGGCGTATGCTTAGCTGAATGGCCAGTTATACGAAACTCAGCCGGAGGCGGTAAAGCTGGAACTGTTTTTTTTGCCTCTGCCGGCGGCGATGATTTTGCAGGCTCAGAAACAGACTGAGATTGCTCAGTTGGTGCAGGCTCATCACTAGAGAAAAAATAGTAATAGATGATGTAACAAGACACGGGAAGCATGAAAAACAGAAAGAAAAGTAAAGATTTCCAAGGAACCGGAGGCCGAACACCTTTAGGCGTTAAGATTGCAGGGTCACGGATAACATAAGCATCGGGACATTTGCGAACAAATTTAAGAATCGTTTTGCCTGGTAACAGCGAATAGCTAGCCCGTAAATCAACGTCCTTATCACCTAACGTTTCAATACCCGATTTAAACTCATAGTTAGTATCGTAGTAATTGTAATAAATCTCAGGCTTGTAACGCTCGGTCTTAACTAAATCACGTTTCCACGTAAATGATGGAGAACCGGACTTTTCACCTGTATATGTAGAAGCAATATTAATTTGCGGCAATGCAAAAAAAGGCTTTTTTAATTGCTGTAATGGCTTACCAGTTTCACGGGCAATTTTAGCTAGCTTAGCTTTCTGGATACCCTGATAAATATCATATAAATCAGATAGAAAGCCAAACCTAACCTTGTCATTCCAAGAGGCGCAACGGACAGTAAATTGAGCACAAGCAGAGATAACCTGCTTATCCATAAGCTCAGGATTTTGAACAAGAAAATATACATCCCAGCCAAATTTGCGCAAGTGAAGAACATAGTTGATAAAGGCTTTACGGCTTTTATCATTCCAGTCACGACAGTTAAGCCAAGTACCGCACTCATCAAATATCAGAGCGCCTTTATTAATTTTATCATCGTCAGGACAGCCACGCCCCAATAAATCGAAATCTTCCATTCTAGGATGGTCAGGCAAACGAAAAACAGGCTCATGACCATTAGGATTCATATACTCAAGAAAGAAATCAAAGTTCGCAGCAACACGCCTACCTTGAATTAAGTAATCCTGAGCAATTTTAGCAGCAAAGATACCCTTACCAGCGCCGAGAGTACCAGTTACAAGGTAATTAGGCATGTTACACCCTCACATTGCGTGCAGATGCCAAAATGCGAAGCGCTTGCATTTTATAGCGGAAAAACATACCAGCAACTTGAGCGGCGATAATTTGAGAAAATATAGCGCCAAAATTATTTGGCAATAAAGACAAACCAGCCGCTAACGCACCCTGAGCAGGAGCCTGAGAAGCTAAAGAACCAAGAATAGCATTAATGGCAGTGGTAAAAGTAAGAAAAAGTCCTATAAAAATAGTTAAAGTAACCAAAGCGCCCTGAATAGCAAAAATTTCACGTTCAGCACTTAAGCCAACAATTCTACCAATCCATTGAGCAATTCGAGTAAATAAGGCACCCATAGAAACCCCACTATAATCGTGTTGAACGAACAGAAATGCGATAAATAGTTAATAAACCAATAGCCTGAAAAATCCAAGCAACGAAAGGACGTAAATTCGCATCATAATAATCGCAATGCTGGCCTATAGTTACGGATTGAGCCGGTATAGTCATAGAAAGAAATGCGATAGATGGAATAGTAAAAACGTATGGTATGCAGGAAGAATAAGAAGGAATACCAAACATGCCAGAAGTGAAATTAAAAGAAGGTGGAGAAGGTAAATTACCTAACATGTTATCAATAGGCTTGAAGGCATCAAAATAAGAGTCATTGGTTAAAGAATCAGGAGAACCCAAACCAGCAGCAGAATCATTATCAATACGCAAATCACGCTGAGCCAATTGAGCGGCAGTTAAACCCTGCTCAAGATTAAGAACATTAACATTAACATCATTAGTTACCTCGACAGGTAACGGATTAGGGATAATAAAGCCACCATCAGGAGTAGGTTTTATTTCCGTGCCAGTATCTGGGTCTGGATTAGGGTCTGGATTAGGGTCTGGATTCGGATTAGGAATCGGTTCAAGACCGGGTAAAGGCCACGGTAACGGCCAACGACCAGTATCTGGCTTAGATGGATAAAGAGGATTATCAGGTGTTGGCGTTGGTTGAGGTGTTGGAACAGGAGTAGGAAAAGGCTTAGTAGGCTTAGCAGGAGGCGTAACAGGCTCAATTTTTTCTGGCCAAACAGGGTCATTGGCCGGAAATGACGGATAACGAGAGGGCGGAATAGTAAATGGCTCAGACTCAGGTTTTATTTTAGGAAGAGCAGAAGATACAAAATCATCAAATTGTTTCTCAACAGGAGCGCCAACAAAATAAACTTTTGCATGAACATTTTGACTTTTATATTGAGTATTATAGCCCTCGCCCGTCAAATATTGACCAGTAACAACAAAACCATAAGTAACATATGTAGATGTTTTATCATTAAATATAGGATTCGAAACATCAATATTGGAAATGCCTTTAGCGTCAAGTTGTTTAATAATGGCGGCCTTAACAGCACCAAAGCAATCAACAACAACAAAGCCTTGAGGTGGATAATATTGCACAAAATTATCAGAAGAAGATGCAGAGCAATAGCCACCCGAACCATTACCGACAACAGTACCGTCAGGTAATAAATAATGACCAGCTAAAGCAGCCAAACCAGCCCAAAACGCAACTTTAGAACCATGTTTTTTCACCCAATCAGAGACACCCTTTACAGGCGTTTTAACTTGACCACCATAAACAAGGTCAATTGCAGCCCAAGGAGATTTGCCCGCAACAACATTAATAGCGGCTGTTACGCCAGCATCAATAACCGTAGCGCCAACAACAGACGCAACAACAGAACCAACGGCAGGTAAAATAGCGTGCGCTTGATAAACGGGGGCAATAGCAATTAGGAAGGACAAAAATAGTGCGGTAATTTTTTTCATAAACCCCTCACCTAACAGGCGCAGACCCCCGAAAGGGAGTCTGCACCTGTTAACACCAGTAGTTAACTAGCGGCTTGACCGATGAGAGACTTGACCAGACCGATAGACGCAGAGGCACCAACCTTAGCGGTCAGCACAACGAACGCAGCGGCAACGATACCGCTGATATACGTTACCAGAGTCGTTGCAACAGCATTGGCAGAGGCCGCAGGGTCGAAAGCGCTAGCTTCGGCAAGCGCAGCAGGAGAGATAACCGCAACAGATACAACGGCAGCGGTGTTCAGAATTGCTTGTTTATGAGTAGCAACGAACTCTTTTGTTTTCTCAAAATTAAACATAAAAAACATCCCTATAGAGTGACGCGATGAAAAGACTGAAAGAAAAGCTTAATCACAACACCAACACAGACACCTAGAACGAAAAATAACGCTGTATATCCAATCACTGCATTGAACGCATCAGGCGCTAAAACATCAATTCTAGGCGGCTCAGAAGGCACAACAATTTCAGCATTTGTATCAGTCGGATTTAATGGGGTATCTTCTGTCTGAGTTGTATCAGTCATAGATTCACCCCAATTAGAACGCCAAGGCCGCCCGCTAAAACATAAATTTCTAGCGTTGCAAAGACGAACTCAGCAGGAGTCATTTAATCGTCCTCATCCGCTTGAGCAGCAGCAAGCTTTTCCTGCTTGAGCTGGCGAACGATGTTGGAGATAAAGAAAAGCAGGAAACCACCAACAATGCAGATGAGGCCAGTAACGTTTTGGGGAACACCCAAGAACGTCAACGCGCAATAAACAAGAAAAAGAAAAATAACTTGATAAAGAAACTGCTTAGAACTGGATGATTTACTTTGTACGTTTTCCATGAAAATTCCTTTTTTGGACAATGAACAGGTGAATGAAAAATCATTCATCTATGCACTGATATTCATCCATTTTGCAATTTTAATAGCAAGACGCTCACCAAGAATAGCAGCGGGAATCAAAATCAATCCAAGCGCAAAAGCAATGATGTAAGGTGAAATGTAAACGCCTTGAATGTTCATTCTTCGTCATCCTTGCGAAAGCCAAAAAATTTATCAAAGTAAGGTTGAAGAAACACAGACAAAGGCTTTGATAAAAAATAACCAACAACAAAAATCAAGAGAGGTACTGAAATAAAAAATAATTCATCAATCATATTGCAATCCTTGCAAGAAGATTCAATGCCCAATCAAAAATCCAGAAAGCGGCGGCGATGAAGAGTACAAAGTAAAATTTCAACATGGCCGCCTCAGAGAGCAATCAGACCAATTCAAAGTCAGAGACAATGTTACGCGCCGGATTTTTTGGGTCAGGGGAGAGAATCAGGTTCATTTGCGCCGGAATGTTCTGAATCAAACGAGAATAAAATGACATGTCATTAATCATAGAGATTTCTTTTTCTTCCAATCCAGAACGCTGGATATTGTGGTCATCAGAAACAAAAGATTCAGCCTGAGTCTGATAAATCACGCGAGCAAAAGAGTACGGCTTAGGTGTGCCGGATTTCTTTGAAATGCCACTAGCGATTTCAGCACGAATAACATTAACTAACATGGTAGACATAGATTAATCCTCGTTTAATGACTCTAAATAGGCGAGTCTAGCCTTTTCAAATTCAGAGAGTTTAGATGCCAAATAATCAGAGATAGACGAACGGAACGTATCATCCGTATCTGAACCACAAGACATATAAACCGGAGTTTGTAAGTGGTCAGGTATATCAAATTCAGACAAATGCGATGTCAAACGCTCAACAACATCATCAGGTGACATTTGAAGAACATTGGTCATAAAGTTGAGCATTTTTCCGGTATGAGTAGCAGCATGCTCAATGCTCTGTAAATACGTAGACTTATACGCACGATGACGAGTAGGGATAACCAAAGGTTCAGATTCCGGCATTAATGCATAGTCCAGAACCCAAGCAAGAGCCGGATACGAACCGGCCAAAAATTCATTTGGCTGGATTAATATTTCAATAGGAATATCACGGCTCTTATTGTGAAACTCGACCTCAAAACGAATCCAATTAGGATATTCCGCGCATGAAAGCTGTTTACCTTTTTCATACGCACGGAACAATTTCCCATTTTCACGATTACCGACATAACAGCAACGACCACCAGTCGGCACCATGCCATAGCGGCCAGATGGTAATTTTTGACCTTCACCAGAATGGACAGTACGCCATTTAGGCATCTTGCCACCCTTAGCTGAACGGAAGAGGCCATCGCAATACCAGCTTTCAACATCGTCATAAACATGCGCGCCCAATAAATCATCGTAGGCAACATCGACACGAGTTAAACGAACGCCGTTAACCTGAGACAAAAGCGCATAAACTTTAGACATATCTAAAGCAGCGCAAGCAGTACCGGACAATGAGACGTAGCAGCCGTGGTTTTTAGCACCCCACGCAACTGCGCCACACTGTGCGCCATTGCAAATAATATGAGCTGAATTGGAGTAGCCAAACATGCCAGCCGAACGAAGTTTTAATGACCAAAAATTGCCCGGCTTAGAGCAGTAAACAACCAAATCAAACAGGAAATCATCGATATGAGATGCGCAAAGGTTATCTAACGCCTGAACACCAACAGCAGACAGGCAGCTTAACCAGTTATCTGTAAATTTATCCGTATTGACCTCAACAGATGCAGAACCAATTGCACGGGAATACATCTGTGAAAATACATTGGCGGTTACATTTTTGATTACATCAGGATGTACACGATTTGAATCGATATATTGCATCATGGACGGAAAATCCAACGGCTCATAAGTGACAGAGCTCACCGGCTTAAGTGATGCAAGTGGAGAAGATGACAGAACATCAGTAGGAACCGAGCGCAAACGTGGAGTTAGGGCAGGGTTATGTAAGCAATCAACATCTGACAAATAATCATCAACTAGAACACAAGTTTCAGCCACCAGAACGCCAACCTTAGCAAGCTCTTTAAGCTGCCGAATTGGCTCAGGTGAGAAGCTGAAACTCAGCCAGTCGATAATTGACGTAGACATTATTCAATTGCTCCAAAATCACCAAACTCACCAGCGAGCCAAAGCTCATGGCGGTTTTCGTTGGTTACTTCGATAATTTCAACATCAGACCCGTAACGCGCTGTGGCATAACTGACAAACTGGGAAAGAGAATCAAACAGCTCAGGATGCCCATCAATGAGGGCATATACTGAACCGTCTGTATCGGGCATTTCGTGATAGATTCTCATTTCTGATATGCTCAGTTACGTGATATGTAATCAAGCTAATTACATAACGTGTAAATTGCAATACATGCAATTGAGCGCATGAGACGATAGAATGAGCAAAAAAAGGGGAAACGAATGAATACGAATGAACTACTAAACGCCTACAAAAAGGCTAAAGGATACGAAGAAGATAAGCAGGTAGCCGCCGACTTAAACACAAGCGGCGCGACAATCTCAAGAATCCGAAAAGGAACAATGAAACTCAATGACAAACAAATAGTTATCCTTGCTGAACAAGCAAATGTTGATGCAAAGGAAGCATTGCTGGGAATACACGCTGAACAGAACGAAAACCCAACCATCAAGGCAGTTTGGGAAGACATGCTAAAAAAGTATAAAAGCTGCGGTTATGTTATCCAAAGCCTTGCTGCATGGGCTTTTGCAGCCGCAGCGATTCCAGCACTTGAGTGCGCACAATGTATATTATGTTAAATAGATAATGAGAAAGGAGCTTCATGCATTATCCGCCAGCCAGACCATGCTAACGGACACTCTAGATAACAATCCACTAACAATCGACACTCGCCTACTCCACCCATAAATCGCTGTAATTTGCGTTCATTTTTCACACAGTTCTGTTAGCGATAAAATCCAACCATGGCGTCGGCAACGTTTCACTCAGTAGACGTTGTTGTTCTTCAGTTCGCGAGTTCCAAAATGGCTGCCAGAAATATTCCCACCAATATGCGATTTCACCTTGCAGTGATCCCAACTCGTCCGGATTTAACTGCGGAAATGCCTCCATCGGCATTGGCGCTAACCATCGACTTTCCGATTGAATGTGCTCAACACACTGCGCATCATTAGTCACTACCGTAACTATGATTCCCGCAAATGCTGAGTGCTGGCACAGATAAATGCTCGGAGTTTGATCAGATGCCAATGACTCACTCCCATCCCTAAAACTAGCATTCGCGAAACATGATTTTTGCTGTGAGGTTTGCAATGGCTGAGTCAGTAGCCGTAGTGCTGTTTGCTCTGGTATTACTGAATCCGTTGCATAACCTAGCTGGCTCAGCAACTCGGTGAGAAACAGCATTTGTTCTGACTTGATCAACCAAGACAATGTCCAGGCGTGGAACTCAGGTATAGATGACGCTGTTGCAAGCGGATACCCTACTCTTTCCGGCAAACTTTGCGTGGCATAAGGCATTAGAAATGGTAGCGCCCATTTGGGATAACGCCGCCGTAAAACATGTAATCGGACTGCATCACGCATGCGCACTATACGTGAACTCCATAACGCCAATATTCCGGTTGCGGCTTTCATTACGACTCTCTACATCCCTGCATTCTGAATTTTCTCTATGTATTATCCACGAAACATCTATTGAGCGATGTGCACTGAATCAGTAGTTAGCAAGCAAGAAAAAACCGGCTTCAGCCGGTTTTATGTGAGCGCCGATTTGCTAAGTGTATTCGACGTATTCATACGATCATCAAACGTTCAGTATGGAACAATGTGCCAAACTTCCTTAATCTTATCGCCACTTTTATCGCCTTTTGCCTTATCCTGTGCATAGAGATAAAGCGGCTTTCCTTTATAGGCCCACTGATATTTGCCATCACCACGGGCCACCAGCGTAAAATCGCCCACAGGTTTACTGCCTGTCGCCGCTAAATATGGCGGCCAAATAGCGGCACATGCATCAACGCAAGTACTGGCACCCGGCTTATCCTTATCAAAGGTATATAGAGTCATGCCCGTTGCACTGACCATCATACCGTTCTCGGCATAAGCAGGTTTTGTGACACCGTAACCGGCATGAGCAACACCGGTTAATGACCAAAACAGTGCAAGAATCATTACCATCAGATATTTCATCTTTCCTCCTTGCCGTTCCCGTTCCAACTGACCAGATGACTAAGCATATCAATCACTCAGTCACCCTCACTTTACCCTGATAACGCTATGCAAAATCTGCTTATCCACACGAGGGTTTATCGTGGCAATTTTCGCAAATAACCCTCATATATGACCAAAAAACAGACTGAAAGTTGTTTTTTATCGCCCCATTACGCTATGCCAGCAGTGTTATTCAATCCACCAGCCGATTAAATATAGCTCAATGCATAGGTGTTGGTTATGCCGCCAGATAAAAACTCTAATTTTACTGGATATAACCCCCGTGAAATTTTATACCGCAGCCGAAATTCATTAGAAATCGATTAGTTATGGTTATACCTGTACGTAAACCAAAATCGCGAGGGTCATTAGCTCCCTGCAGCCGATAACACGCCAGAGTGAAAGCAAAGGGAAAACAAGGAAGCGAAGCTAGGCAAATCACAGAACGCAGATAAAGAAAAACCGCCCGAAGGCGGTTTAAAGATAGAGAGATGAAACTCAAATAGAGTTATACACAGTCGTGAGCTTATAGATATAACGTCTCGCCTGCGCATCATTATGTTGCTGATTTATATAGCTATAAACCTGCTCTGGCGACATCCGGTTAATCTTTTGAATCGCTTTTTTCTTATCCGGATGGAAAGATCGCAATAGCGCCCCAGCCCCATTACTGTAAGCCGCCATCATCGCATAACGCATGCTTTTCGGATGACGGATCCCCGCCAACTGCCGATCACGCAAGATGCTCAAGTACGCTGTGCCAGTATCAATGTTATTGTACGGATTCAGTAAATAAGCTTTCGATGGCATCCCCGAACTATTTTTGTAGACTCGGAACACTTCTCGTCCAGCGGTATCGCGCTTGATTTGCATCAGACCAATGGCGTTAGAGCGACTAATCGCGTTCGGGTCAAAACTGGATTCCACCTGAATCAGCGCCGTAATTAGCTTCTCATCCACATTATAACGACGGGAGGCTTTCTTAATCGCCGGCATGTATTGTTTCGCACGATAGCTTAGAACATCACTGGAGTAGTTCGGTTTTGGCCCCCGATGACTCCCCTGTGAACCCGCACAACCGGCCAGAACCAAAGCCACGACTGCAATACCTAACCAGGACTGCATTTTTTTCATTGATAACAACAGATAATCTCCCAGAATATCCCGGCGCAAGAATTTCCGCGTAAGTTTAGCAATCTCAGTAAAATGAACCGTATGCAGAATCCGTAATCTGTGATGACGGTCTGCTATTTTATATTTGTCTGACATGCATAACGCGATCGGGTCATTTTTTCTTTAACAACCAAAGTGTTAGTCAATCAGATCTAACAGATGTTCCCTTCGGTGTAAGGAAATCTCTTTTCGTCATGCAGGCACGGTTGCGGTACGGGTCAGCTGAGCAAATCGCACCCCTTTTAGCCCAGAGATAGCATTACATAACTGCTCAATACGTGTTCCCACGCCGCGAATAATAATGGTTTCCAAACAGTTAAAGTGATCGATATGTACATGTGTCGTGCATAAAACATGCACATGATGATCGTGTTGGATACTCACCAGTTTTTCCACCAGCCCCGTTTGGTGATGATCATAAATCAGCGTTAGCACACCCACCAGCTCACTTTCGCCCTCTTTCCATTCGTCACGAATCATATCTTCACGAATCAAATCGCGGATATATTCAGAACGTGAACTGTATGCGTGACGTTGTAACTTAACATCCAAAATGTCATTCAGTTGCTTTGGAAGAGAAACCGTAAAGCGCTGAGTTTCCTCGTTAATATTTGCCATATTCCATTCTCTGCTGAAACACAATCACACATTCAGGTAAATGTGACACCGTCATTTTCGTGACCTGACGCACTAAGTCATCAAATCTGATTTGTTACCATTCCCGTCAGTAATACTAAATCATAAAAAGTATTACTGACTACCCGATGATGCACTCGATGAACCATTCCTAAAATAAAGTTCTTGATGCAGCACGTTGTCTACCACAATAACAATAGCCATAAGAAAGCGCATATGATCTTACCACACTTACCTTCGAGCTTAACGGCACGGAAAGTAACACCTCTGGCTTCTGTTCTCGGAAGCACCCTACTCGCCATGACGCTTATCACACTAGCGGCGCCAGTCGAAGCCAGAACATTAACGTTAGCAATTGGTGATGGCCCCACCGAAGGTTTTGATCCGGTAATGGGTTGGTCACATACCGGAAACCCACTATTTCAAAGTACGCTAATCCAACGTACCCACGACTTTTCATATGAAAATGAATTGATTGAAAACTACCAGATTAGCCAAGACGGGAAAACGTGGACGATTACGCTTAAACCTGATCGCCTATTTTCCGACGGCTCACCTCTTACCTCTAAAGATGTGGCCTATACCTTTAACGCCGCCAAAGCCTCCGCGGGCAAAGTCAACATGGGGCGCTTTGTCTCGGCAGAAGCGCCGAACGCACAAACCGTTGTTCTGCACCTCTCGGCACCACAAAGTACCTTTATTAATGTACTGGCCTCGTTAGGCATTGTGCCCGCAGGTAAACATGGCAGTGATTATGCTTTCCATCCGATTGGCTCTGGCCCTTATACGTTGGTGAGCTATCAACCCGGCCAACAAATGATTATGGAAGCGAATCCGTATTATCAAGGCAAGAAAAATGACTTTGATAAAGTGGTGTTGCTGTTTATGGATGAAGACAGCGCTTATGCCGCCGCACAAACCGGTCAGCTGGATTTGGTGAAAATTCCACAATCTTTGGCTTCAGTGCCCGTATCCGGCATGAAACTGCTATCACATAAAAGTGCTGATAACCGTGGCATTATGTTCCCGATGGTCAAAGCCGGCGCCAAAGATAAAGATGGCAACCCGATTGGCAATGATGTCACTGCCGATGTGGCAATTCGCAAAGCCATTAACTATGCAATTAATCGCCAACAATTGGCCGACCAATTACTGGAAGGTCATGCTGTTCCTGCATTTAGCGCCGTGTATGGTTTACCGTGGGATGCACCGGATGTCGCTTTTAAAGACGGTGATGTGAAAAAAGCCATCGATATTCTGGAACAAGCCGGATGGAAAGATACTGATGGCGACGGCGTGCGTGAAAAAGACGGTGTACGCGCCGAACTGACTCTTTGGTATACCGCCGGTGACACCACGCGCCGAGAAATATCACAAGCGGTGCGCGAAATGGTCAAACCGCTCGGGATCAGCATGAATCTACGCTCCGGTAGCTGGGATGAAGTCAGCCGCTATATGCATGCGAACCCCGTATTGTTCGGCTGGGGAAGCCTTGACCCGAGCGAACTCTATAACCATTACCACAGTAGTAAACGGGGCGTGGAATTCTTTAATCCCGGTTATTACAGCAACCCTGCCGTTGATAAACAGCTCGATTTAGCGATGAATACACCAGACTGGAAAACTGCGCGCAGTTACTGGCAACAAGTTAACTGGAATGGAAAAGCCGGCGTCGGAATTCAAGGCGATGCCGCTTGGGCATGGTTGCTGAATCTGCAACATACCTATCTGGCTAACCCATGTCTGGATATGGGGAATGTGCCCACCGAGCCCCATGCCTATTGGAGTGTGCTGGGTAACATTACCGAGTGGAAATGGACATGTCAGTGATGTCCACGCTAAAACAGTGGTCAGGCAAACTGACCGGGCTGGTTGGTCGTGGCGTGTTGTTATTGTTTACCGTCGCGCTGGGCAGCTTTACGCTGCTCAGCTTATCGCCGGTGGATCCTGTTCGTGCCTATATCGGTATGGATGCGCTACGCATTGACCCCGAACAATACGCTAAAATCGCTGCACGTTGGGGGCTAGATCAGCCCGCTTGGAGTCGTTTTCTCAACTGGTTAAGTAATATCCTGCAAGGTGACTTGGGCTTTTCTCAAGTCTATAACGCTCCGGTTGCTGAAGTTATCAGTGACCGTTTTCTTACGTCGCTGGGTTTGCTTGCTGGAGCTTGGTTACTTTCCGGTTTGTTCGGCTTTGCGCTTGGCGTGTTAGCCGGTCGGCGCAAAGATTCTCTGACCGATAAGCTAATTTGTGCACTCGCCTACATTATGGCGTCACTACCCGCCTTCTGGATTGGATTACTTCTTCTCTCTGTGTTTGCCGTACAACTGGCGTGGGCGCCAGTATGCTGTGCGCTGCCAATGGGGATGTTACCCGAACAAGCCACATGGACGATGCGATTACAGCACATGATTCTACCGATGCTCACTTTAAGCTTAATCGGTACCGGTAATATTATTCTACATACCCGCGCGCGTCTTATCGAAATCATGCAAAGTGACTTTGTTCGCTTTGCCCGCTCACAAGGTGATGGCGGTTTACCATTATTACGCTTTCATCTATTACGTCATATCTCAGCACCAGCACTGTGTTTGCAATTTGCCTCTTTTGGCGAATTGTTTGGCGGCTCCGTATTGGTTGAAAAAGTGTTTGCTTATCCAGGATTAGGCCAAGCCACCATTGATGCAGGGTTACGCGCGGATGTCCCCCTACTTTTGGGAATAGCGTTGTTCAGCGCCCTCTTTGTCTTTACTGGTAACCAAATCGCAGAATGGTGGATTCGCTCACTTGACCCACGGCTAGCCAAATCTCGCTCTTACCGAAACTCTTACAATGAACACTGCGATACAACACCGCCCCACATTGCTGCACTATCAAATACACAAGAAGGTGCGCCACGATGACCCATGATCCACGCCCGGCCATCTGGAAGCTATTTATCGCGGGCGGCTTACTGACGTTGTTACTCGGCTGTGCGACTTACTACCATCAGGCAGACTTGCCCCTGAATTTATTAGCCAAGCGACAAATTCCTTCAGCCGAATACTTGCTAGGTACTGATAATTTAGGACGCGATTTGCTGATCCGCTGCCTACAAGGGGTTTATACCAGTTGGCAAATTGGGTTGATTGCCTCACTCACCAGTGGCGCGATTGCCTTATGTACCGGCGTATTATCAGCACTAGGCGGCAAGCGTATTGATATGACGCTGCGTTGGTTAATTGACAGCATGCTGTCTATCCCGCATCTGATTTTACTGCTGCTACTGTGTTTTACTTTAGGTGGCGGTAAGCACGGTGTCATTATGGCAGTCGCGCTCACCCATTGGCCAAAGCTGGCGTTACTCATTCGCGCTGAAGTACTGCGAATCAAAGAAAGTGACTTCATTCGCTTGGCCACCAAGCTGGGTAACAGTCGTTGGCATATTCTGCGCGTTCACTATCTACCGCTATTGCTGCCACAAATCCTCGTGGGGATCTTGTTGATGTTTCCGCACGCCATCTTGCATGCCGCCGCGCTCAGTTTTCTGGGGTTCGGTTTAGCCCAACATGAAGCGTCGCTGGGTTTGCTGTTGGCCGATGCCTTGCGCTACCTCAATACTGGCGCATGGTGGTTAGCGTTGTTTCCCGGTTTGTTTTTAGTCGCCTTAGTGATGCTGATTGAACAATGCGGACAAGCCGTACAACAGCTTTGGCAGGAGATCCTTTAATGTTACAGCTCAAGCAGTTTGGAGTAGAGACAGCCTCCTACCGCTGGTTTGGTCGTCCGCGCTGGCAAGCACGCTTACAAGACATCAATCTACAACTCCATCCGGGAGAGCTGGTTGCGCTTGTAGGCGCTAGCGGCGCCGGAAAATCATTATTAGTACAGGGATTACTGGATTTACTGCCCCCTCATACACGTCGCACCGGCAAGATCTGTATCACTGAGCTCACAGGCTCCGCTCAAGCGCCATCGGGAAAAAGTTCTGCACCGCATCGATTATTCAGCTACATACCGCAAAGTGTCGCTGCGCTGAACCCATTACGTACTATCGGTGCACAACTACAACGAGCCGGTGAGCTTGCAGGTATTCCCCCCTCTCAACGCGAGCCACATATTGCATCGCTACTGAAGCGCCACCAGCTAGACGATGGGATACAACAGCTGCATCCGCATCAGATCTCTGGCGGGATGGCCAAGCGCACATTGATTTGCTGTGCCAGCTTGCATCACAGCCGTTATTTACTCGCCGATGAAGTCACCGCGTGGCTAGATGACGATAACGCCAGAGCCACGTTACGCCATCTACGCGAACGTTGTGAAGCCGGATGCGGCGTATTGTGGATCACCCATGATTTAGCGCTCGCCGCGGAATATGCCGATCGCGTCGCGGTTTTGCATGCTGGCCGCTTAGTCGAAACCCTCTCTAGCACTGAATTGCGCCGTGGCGGAGGCAGTGCTTATGTACAAGCGCTGTGGCAAGCCTTGCCACAACACGGTTTTCACGTCAGCGATCCGGCTCAACTTCAGGAGCTTGCCCGTGCTGCAGGTTAAAAACTTAGGGATTTACCAAGATCAGCGCTGGTTATGGCGTAATTTCAATTTGCAAATAGCCGCCGGTGAAGTGGTTGGCATTCAAGCGCCTAGCGGCTACGGTAAAACCACACTTGGCCGAGTGCTCGCCGGGTGGCAAGCCGCGGATGAGGGTGAGATTTTGTATCAAGACCAGCCGTTGCCATCAAAAGGCTACTCCCCAATACAACTGCTGCCACAACATCCCGAGCAAACCTTTAATCCAGTACGACGCATCGCAGACAGTATCCACGATGCGTGGCACCCACCCGTTGAATGGTTAGAACGGTTAGCAATTGACCCCGAATGGCTGCAACGCAGACCTGACCAACTATCTGGAGGCGAGCTTGCACGCCTCGCGTTACTTCGCGCATTAGACCCACGCACAAAAATTTTAATTGCCGATGAAGCCACTGCACAGCTCGACAGTAATTGTCAGGCGCTCATTTGGCATACAATTTTGGGCCTTTGCAGGGAAAAAAAATTAAGTTTACTTGTGTTCTGTCACGATAATGCATTAATGACTTGCGTATGTCAGAGAGTTATCGGCTATACTTAATTTGCAGTGCGCGGAGTGCCGTCCTGTAGTAGTTATGGATTTACGAAAAATTTATGAGAAACCAAGCAAATAAGTATGTACAAGAGGCTAACCTGTGGTACTATCCATCTCGCCGGCCTGTAAAGCAGACCTTATTTATGCAACAATTTGATTCTGAACGCTTCGCTACACCGCTTAACTTTGTTAGTACGTTGTCCTGAAGATTTTCGTTCAATTGGTCATCATAAATATTTCTTTATTCTGGCTAGAACGCGCTATGCGTAATGTTTAACTTTTAAAGATTTTCAGGAGACATCATGTCTAAATCTACTGGTACCGTTAAGTGGTTCAACGAAGAGAAAGGTTTTGGTTTCATCACTCAAGATAACGGCGGTGCTGACGTATTCGTTCACTTCCGCGCTATCCAGAGCGAAGGCTTCAAGACCCTGGCTGAAGGTCAAAAGGTTTCTTTTGACGTTGAACAAGGCCAGAAAGGTCCTCAAGCAGCTAACGTAATCAAGCTGTAATTGAGTCCTCCTACGGAACCTCGGTTTCGTAAGACAAAAAGCATCCTTAGGGATGCTTTTTTTATGTCTGCAATTCTCATCTCCCCTGCTCTTTGTTTCCTTTTTCTTTCCCTAGAAAACATCAATCCGTTCATCAATTTCTTTTGGCTTTCTTACGCTAGTATCCTTAACTCCACTTTTTCTTAGTCTCTCCTTACCAAAAAGTAATTAGGAGTAAAAGATAGGCTACGCAATTCAGCATTTACTGCAATATTTACGATCTTTGTTGAACGCTCACCCTGAACACAATCATCACGTAATATTATGTAGAGCCGAAATTATTACTTATTGATGCATTACTACGCGTTGTGGGCATAAATAAAGCAATTAACAATGAAAAGAGATGAAGGAATAACCGAATGTGCACAAAAGTCAAAACGCGGAAGAAAATGGGAAGGTAATAGAGATACGAGTATTAGGAATATTCAGCAGATGGCGCATTACAGGTAACATGCGCCATTAACTTTCAAAAGGCGAAAATCCTGTGCAAGACTATCTATTAGGTGGAACGACTCAGCACCAAGATAGCCACGCGACGATTACTCATCTTTAAGTAGCGTAATGGCCGTAAAACCAAGCTTTAAAAAGTAGTTACGACGAAAATCCTTCACGGCTTTGGAGCCTTTCGAGGTTGCTGCGACCTGTTGCTCCATGATGATGAAGCTTTTCAGATCAATGCCTTCTTCTGCTGCCGCAGCCTCAAACATGTCGTGATATTGTGTATAGGCAAATGGGATTTCTTTCGAGACACCTTTATAGGTGTACGCTACTTTACGGGCCATGATGGGCTCCTGTCTTTTCAATCGTTACCAGTGAGCACTCAGCCCCACTTTCAGAAGACGCGCACTATAACGAGAATAGCCCCCTAAATTCAACCATTGCGGGCATGTCATCAGCAAGTTCTGCCTTCGCAATAATGGGCATACACACCACCATACCTAATCAGGCATAACGCACAAACAAAAACAGCCGTGTTGCACGGGTTACGTACAGCACGGCTGTCAGTGAATCAGTGTTAGCCACTCGCGATTTTACAAATGAACTTTGTGCATGAACTATCTGTAGCGACGAGTTATAGGCGACGAGATTGCCAATACGCCTGACGCCAGTATTGAGTATTCAGCGATGATTTAATCACCCCTGCCGATGTTGAGGCATGAATGAAGCTATCATCATCGGCATAGATCCCAACATGTAACCCATTCGGGCCTCGACCGGTACGGAAAAATACCAAGTCTCCCGGTTGCAGATCGTTTTTCGGCACTTTCTCACCCCGACGCGCCTGCTCACTGGTAGTGCGCGGTAACTTGAGCGCAAAGCGGTCTTTAAACGTCACCGAGACAAACCCTGAGCAATCGACTCCGCGCTTACTCATCCCGCCCAAATGGTATGGAGCACCATACCAATCATCCAATTGCTCATGTAGCGCAGCAATCACCATAATTGGATCGCCCAGCGAGCCACGAATCGGCGGCCCCTTTACGGTATCCGGTGTCGAGGAACAAGCGGCCAGCAGAGCAGATGCCATTATCAGTAAAGCAGGACGCCACAACGGGCCCTTCTGAAATATCCTTATCATAGGTCTAACTTATTCTGTTGTAATGAAACACGCGGAATATATGCATCCTGCTCAGTCTTACTTAAAGATATGCGAGCTAAAGATGCATGCCGTCTGTTTTATCCGCTAAGAGACCTTATGAGCAAGCATTCCCTCAGCAGTAAATCGTAATATTTCATGTGTCGCGGTACAGTTACATCTGTTTGCTGCGGGTTCGCACAATCACGGGGTCAGCAATAGTTCTCGCCCTTCTACCTGTACTCGCCTAAATGGAACCTGATAAACCGCACTCAATCGCGCCTCGGTCATCACTTGAGCGGTATTTCCCTGCGCCACACAACGGCCATTTTCGATGAGCCAGACCTGATCGGCTTGAGCCAATGTATGATTTAAATCATGTCCGGTCATCACTATGGTTAAACCCGCGTCTTTAAGTTCACCCAGCAGCGTATTAAATACCGCTTGATAGGCAATATCCAGCGCGGTCATCGGTTCATCTAACAATAACAAACGTGGTGCGCCAGATAATGTCGGCCACACTTGTAAAAGAATAGAGACTAACCGGACTCTTTGCCATTCCCCACCAGATAAATGTGAAATCATGCAAGAAAGTTTCGGCTCTAACGATAACCGGCGGGTTAATTCACGCACAGCAAATTCCGTCTCCGCAGTTAACGGATGACGTAGGTAGGTATGAATATACTGATAGACGGGTAAATCTAACCCAGGATACTGTTGCTGCGGCAAATAGCCACGTAAGCGTGCTAATTGCGCTACCGAGCAACTTGATAATGGGCGCGGCTTCTCGTAATCAGTATCCAAATGGGGATGACGTGATGTAGCCCTTAATGGCGTTACATCATTCAGCAATACTTGCCCCTGTTCGGGATGTAACATGCCCGCCAATATCGCCAGCAGTGTACTTTTGCCAGCACCATTAGGGCCAATGAGATGCGTAATTTGCGCTGGCTGGATAATACCCGACACACCGCACAAACGAGAGCCGAGGTGTAAATCAGTCGCTTGTAACATGACGTAATAGCATCCATACAAAAAGTGGCGCACCAATACTGGCCGTAACAACCCCTACCGGCAATTCTGCGGCATTCAGCGACAATCGTGCGACTAAGTCCGCCAGCATCATCGCCGCCGCGCCACACAGACCACAGGCCGGCAATAAATAGCGCTGATCCGTAAAGCCGCCGAGACGCAGGAGGTGCGGCACAATCAACCCGACAAAACTGATGATTCCCGCCAATGCCACGCTACTGCCAATAATGACCGCAACAGCCAGCACCAACATGATCCGTAATACCCGAGTATTAAGACCTAATTGACGTGCAGCTGTATCACCCAACATCAACAGATTAAATACCGGCCCACGGCTCAGTAGCCACAACAGCGGAATAACCAGAAGCGGCAGCAACCACAGTTGTGACCAACTGATCCCGCTAAAGCTCCCCATCATCCAGTACATGAGCTGACGCAGACTTAAATCATCACTGAGATATACCATCCACGTCATCAAGGCACCGCTAAGAATACTCAGCGCCACCCCCATCAATAACAGACGTGCATTATTAAGTTGTCGATAATGTGCCAACCAGAGAAGAAATAGAGTACTGATCAGCGCGCCCGTTATGGCCAATACACTGACTAACCATAACGGGGGAAATCCCTGATAAGCCCACATGGCGAATACTAGCAAGACCCCCGAGCCATTAGACAGCCCTAATAAGCCTGGCTCTGCCAATGGATTAGCAAACAGATTCTGCATCGCCGCCCCAGCGGTGGCCAGCGCCGCGCCGGTTAAACAGGCCACAATTAAGCGCGGTAGACGCAATTGGAATACCAGCATCTCTGTCATCGGATCATGCCAATTGTGCAACGTGACCCATTGCTCACCTGCCGCCAGACTAAATACAAACAACGCCACAACCAACAGCGCCATATAACCGAGCCGACGTCGGCAGCGCTGCTGCTGTGCTAACACTAATTGATAAAATGGCATCAGAACATCAAATCACGAGAAGAAACAGGAACGACCGTCAGACAAGCGCGCTGGCCAATAGCCACATTCAGGTTTGGGAACACTACGGTTTCCCCTTCCTGCTCAATGCAGTAGGTAGTTTGCCCATCCTGCGCAACCACATCGCCACAACGAAACGCCGAAAAATTCGGTAAGTCATCTAAGAAAAGAAAGCGAAAATCATCACTCTGCCGACGGATTTCACGTCGCACCTGATACAGGTGGAATTCCGTACCCACCGCGTTAGCCTGCTCAAGCGATTGCCAACGCGGCCATACGTATTGACGATCTGACAGTAATGCCATCAATGCCTGTTGTAATGGACGCAGCGGCGTTAAATCATTCTGCCCAAATGGACAGGCTCGGCCAAGCTCGATGGTAAACGCATGCGCATCAAACTCACGCGCAGTGAAATAACTAAATGTGGTGGTCGGACAATGCATCAACAGCACAGTGCGAATATCACTCGCCGCAAGGAAACCCAGTTGTGCTTGGCTATACGGTTCGCCATGACGAAATGGATAGATAGCAAAGCGTTCATGGCGCGACGCACGTAGCGCGGTATGTAAATCATAGTGACAACGTTCGCGAGCTACCGCCTCTGACCCGTTAGTGGCATCACCACTCTCACGATAGCCGCCTTCACGAAAGAAGCGATCGACATAGGCTTCTAATTTGGCTGCCCGATCACGTTCGCGCGAACGCCCGCCCAAATGTGCGCCGCTGAACAACCGGTTAAGGTTGTCACGGATTTCGCGTACATTGGCATTCATCGCCGCGGGGTTACCAAAGATAAACATCACGCGCTGCTGTACTGCCCACTCCTCCAGTAACAGCCCCTGCACCATCTGCGCCAGTAACTCCACAGGCGCGGTTTCATTACCGTGAATGCCACAGGACAAAATAATATCGCGCGTACCGGGATACGCTGGAGTAAAGACAATCACACCGGTATCCCACACGGAAACCAGTGTGCCATTTTCCAGCTCAAATTCACCGGCAGGCAGGTGCCACTCATGAGCCAGAGTCAGAGCTAAAAAGTCGCCATTCAGCAAAGCCGCCTGTCGCATAGCGCTATCCTTCGTATTTCTCTGTTTTGTTTTATGCCGTGTACTGACACTGCGTATCTTACTTAAAAATACCGCAAATTCAGGCAAGTGATGATAAATCCTCGCGGTGAACTAACATATTTTTGCTTTGTAACCGAAAAGCTCTTTTCAGCAGCACACTTATTACGCGATATAACAATGCTCAAGGTAAAGCTCGAGGTAAAAACACCAGATATGAAAAAGGCTGCCGTCAGGCAGCCTTTTGTGTGATAGGAGGCGTTATTCCTTTATTGTGGCATTTTCCACACGGGCTTTAAGCTTTTGCCCAGGCTTGAATGTCACTACCCGACGGGCAGTAATCGGAATATCCTCTCCAGTCTTGGGATTGCGCCCAGGTCGCTGGTTTTTATCACGAAGCTCGAAGTTTCCGAAACCAGATAGCTTAATCTGTTCGCCATTCTCCAAAGCCTTTCTGATTTCCTCGAAAAAAGCTTCAACCAGATCCTTGGCATCCCGTTTACTGAGCCCGAGGCTTTCAAACAGATTTTCTGCCATTTCGGCTTTGGTGAGCGCCATAGATTTAGTCCCTCAAGGATGCTTGGAATCTTACTTTTAACGCTTCCACTATGCCAGACACAGCGTTAGCGATTTCCTCTTCTTCCAGTGTACGGGAAGTGTCTTGTAGAGTCAGACTGATCGCCAAACTCTTACAACCATCATTTACACCTTTTCCACGGTACACGTCAAATAAGTTTACGCCAACTAACTGATTTCCGCCAACTTTCCGACATTCATCGATAATATTTTGTGCAGAAACTGACTCATTGACCACAATAGCAATATCGCGACGGTTCGCTGGGAAGCGCGAAATGCTCTGTGCAGAAGTGATGGTACGCTGAGAAATCTTGTCCCACAGCACTTCAAACAGCATAGTGCGACCATTCAGGTCCAGCTTACGCTCCAGCTCCGGATGCAGTGCACCGATAAAACCGATTTGTTCGCCATCCAGTACCAGCGCAGCGCTTTGGCCTGGGTGCAGAGCTGGGTTTGAGCAAGCTTCAAACTTCACATCATCCAGACGGCCGGTCAGCTCCAGAACAGCTTCCAGATCGCCTTTCATGTCAAAGAAATCAACGGTCTTGCTTTCCTGACCCCAATGCTCGTTGCTGCGGTTACCGGTCAACAAACCGGCCAGCATCACTTCCTGACGCACACCGTTTTCAGCCGCCGCATCTGGCACAAAGCGCAGACCGCTTTCAAAAATGCGCACACGTGGTTGCTGACGGTTCTGGTTGTAAACCGCAGCACCAAGCAGACCAGACCACAGAGACAGACGCATTGCAGACATGTCTACCGAAATTGGGTTTGGCAGGATCATCGCCTCTTCACCCGGATGCAGCAGTGCTTGCACCTTAGGATCAACGAAGCTGTAGGTGATCGCTTCTTGGTAGCCTTTATCAACCAGCGCCGCTTTCACACGCTTCAGCGGCAGATTCGCTTCGCGGTGATCGTTCATGCGCAGTTCAGCCAGTGGAGCTTCATTTGGAATATTGTTGTAACCAAAGATACGGGCCACTTCTTCGACCAGATCTTCTTCAATTTCCATATCGAAACGCCAAGATGGCGCTACCGCTGTCCAGCCTTCTGCAGTCTTGCTCACTTGGCAACCCAAACGAGTCAGGATATCTGTAACCACGTCATCTTCAACATGGTAACCAATCAGAGCATCCAACTTGCTACGACGCAGCGTAATGGTCGCCGCTTGTGGCAGATGGGCCGCAGAGGTCACATCAACCACTGGACCGGCTTCACCGCCGCAGATTTCCAGCAGCAGCGCGGTAGCACGCTCCATAGCTTTGTTCTGCACCGCATAATCCACACCACGCTCGAAGCGGTGGGAAGAGTCAGTGTGCAGACCGTAAGCACGAGCTCGGCCTGTGATGCTCAGTGGGCTGAAGAAAGCACATTCCAGCAGAACATCTTTGGTTTCTGCCGTTACGCCAGAATATTCACCACCGAAAATACCGGCCATCGCCAGTGGACGGCTATGATCAGCAACCACCAGAGTGTCGGCACGCAGGGTCACTTCGTTGCCGTCCAGCAGAGTCAGCTTCTCGCCCTCTTCTGCCATACGCACCACGATGCCACCATCAATCTTCGCGTGGTCAAACGCGTGCATTGGTTGGCCCATTTCCAGCAGGATGTAATTAGTCACATCCACTACGGGATCGATAGAGCGAATGCCGCAACGACGCAGTTTTTCCTGCATCCACAGCGGGCTGGTGGCGTTCGCATCAATACCTTTGATGACGCGACCCAAATAGCGTGGGCACGCATCCGGTGCACTCACCTTGATTGGCATCACGTTGTCGATGCTCGCGGCAACTGGGCTGATTTGTGGCTCAGTCACTGGCAGACGGTTCAGTACGCCCACTTCGCGCGCGATACCCAGCATACCTAAGCAATCAGCACGGTTTGGCGTCAGACCAATTTCAATCGCGTTATCGTTAAGCTTCAGATACTCACGAACGTCCATACCCACTGGCGCATCAGCTGGCAGCTCGATAATGCCATCTGACTCAACCGGAATCGCCAGCTCGTCGAAAGAACACAGCATGCCTTCTGATGGTTGGCCACGCAGTTTGGCTTTCTTGATTTTGAAGTCGCCCGGTAATACCGCACCCACGGTGGCACAGCACACTTTCAGGCCCTGGCGGCAGTTTGGTGCACCACACACGATATCGATAGGCTCACCCGCACCGACATCAACTTTGGTCACACGCAGCTTGTCAGCATCAGGATGCTGAGCACATTCCACAACATGGCCAACAACCACACCCGTAAACGCACCAGCTACTGGCTCTACGGCGTCAACTTCCAGACCGGCCATGGTAATTTGTTCGGACAGTTCTTCGGTGCTAATCGCAGGATTCACCCACTCACGCAGCCAAGATTCGCTGAATTTCATCGTGTTCGACTCCTGAAATTATTTGAATTGCTTAAGGAAACGCAGATCGTTCTCGAAGAAAGAACGCAGGTCTGTTACACCGTAACGCAGCATAGTCAGACGCTCTACGCCCATACCAAATGCGAAACCGGAGTAAACTTCAGGATCGATACCGACATTGCGCAGAACACTTGGGTGCACCATACCGCAGCCCAACACTTCCAGCCACTTGCCGTTTTTACCCATCACATCCACTTCGGCAGAAGGTTCTGTGAACGGGAAGTAAGACGGACGGAAACGAATGGTCAGATCTTCTTCAAAATAGTTACGCAGGAAATCGTGCAGAATCCCTTTCAGCTGAGTGAAGCTGATGTTCTTGTCGATCATCAACCCTTCCACTTGATGGAACATTGGGGTGTGAGTCTGATCGTAGTCGTTACGGTATACACGGCCTGGCGCAATGATACGAATTGGCGGCTCTTCGTTTTGCATGGTGCGGATCTGCACACCGGAAGTCTGGGTACGCAGCAAACGGCGTGCATCAAACCAGAAGGTGTCGTGATCAGCACGTGCCGGGTGGTGACCTGGGATATTCAGTGCATCGAAGTTATGGAAATCATCTTCAATTTCCGGACCGGTTGCTACGCTAAAGCCCAACTCACCGAAGAAGGTTTCAATACGTTCAATGGTACGGGTTACCGGATGCAAACCACCGTTTTCGATGCGACGACCCGGCAGAGAAACATCGATAGTTTCCGCAGCCAGACGAGCATTCAGCGCGGCAGACTCCAGCGCTTCTTTCTTCGCGTTCAGCGCTTCCTGAACTTCCTGTTTCGCCTGGTTGATCACCTGGCCTGCAGCCGGACGCTCTTCCGCCGGAACATTACGTAAAGACTGCATTTGCAGGGTCAGGTGCCCTTTCTTGCCCAGAAACTCAACGCGGACGTTATCCAGCGTAGCGACATCATTCGCCTGCGCGATGGCCGCCTGAGCCTGTGCAACTAATTCTGCTAACTGCTGTTGCATGTATTTCCTCGATTACCCTATTCAGGGAATTGCCCGTAGCCGTAACCTACCAATAAACAAGGATATTATCGTTTTCCTGTCTATTCACCAAACGCTAATACGGTTCCGAAGACAATACCGGATGCACGTTACAACCGGATTGTGCTTTTTTCATCGTTTCCGCATGTTTTTCTGACGATAGCACCAATAAAAAAGCCTCCCAGAGGGAGGCTTTTTCTGCATTCGTCTTTCGTTTCTTTTCTCAGAGCGAAGCAACCTCCCGATTAACAGGGGCTAAAGAAGAAGAAACGAAAAAAGAATGTATGGACAGTCATTAAGTGCTTACCAAATTGTTTGTGTTCTACTTTTACTGCGTCAGCTTCGATTTTCTCAGCGCCGCTTTGACTGGTTTTACCAAACTGCCGATGACTGAGTCAATCACTACCGCATTAATACCAATCTACCCGAGACTCGCTCTAACTAACCTGTACTACTGGCCAATACGCTTGCGATAGACCGTGTGATACAGGAGCCAGAAATGAATAAGGGAGGCATTGCCTCCCTTACCCGAGTTCGGCTTACGCCAGAGCTGCTTTCGCTTTTTCTACCAGAGCAGCGAATGCTGCTTTGTCGAATACTGCGATATCAGCCAGGATCTTACGATCGATCTCGATAGATGCCTTCTTCAGACCGTTGATGAAACGGCTGTAAGACATGCTGTTCTGACGAGCAGCAGCGTTGATACGCGCAATCCACAGCTGACGGAACTGACGCTTCTTCTGGCGACGGTCACGGTAAGCATATTGGCCTGCTTTGATTACTGCTTGGAAAGCAACGCGATAAACGCGAGAACGGGCACCGTAGTAACCTTTCGCTGCTTTCAGAACTTTTTTGTGACGTGCACGTGCAGTCACACCACGCTTCACACGAGCCATGGTTATCTCCTAATCGTCTTAAACCTGAAAAAAAATTTTTATGCGTATGGCAGACAAGCTACAACCAGAACCAAGTCAGATTTAGCAACCATTGACTTGTGGCGCAGATGACGCTTACGAGTAGTGGATTTCTTAGTCAGGATATGACGCAGGTGAGACTGCTTACGCTTGAAACCACCAGAAGCAGTTTTCTTAAAACGCTTAGCGGCACCGCGCACGGTTTTCATTTTTGGCATGAGTATCTACTCCGCATTGTTAAATACAACGAACCAGCTGGGCGAGTAATAGCGGTGCGAACACCGCTATTGACTACTTGTAATGCCTTACTGTTTCTTCTTAGGTGCGAGCACCATGATCATTTGACGTGCTTCGATTTTGCTCGGATACGATTCAACCACAGCAATTTCTGCCAGGTCGTCACGGATACGGTTCAATACCTCAACACCGATCTGTTGGTGAGCCATTTCACGACCACGGAAACGCAGTGTGATTTTGGCTTTATCGCCTTCTTCAAGAAAACGAATCAGGTTGCGTAGTTTGACCTGATAGTCGCCTTCATCAGTACCAGGACGGAATTTAATTTCCTTAACCTGAATAACTTTTTGATTTTTCTTCTGTTCTTTCGCAGCCTTGCTCTTTTCATAAAGGAATTTGCCGTAATCCATGATTCGGCAAACCGGCGGCTCTGCGGTAGGACTAATTTCTACCAGATCAACGCCTGCTTCTGCTGCTTTTTCACGAGCATCATTGATGCTAACTACACCGATTTGCTCGCCATCGATGCCAATCAGACGGACCTCACGAACGCGAATTTCTTCGTTGATACGGTTTGGTCGCGTTGGCTGAACTCGTTTTGCGCCTTTAATAAGCTTATTCCTCTAAAAGATTCAAGTTACGGCTGCGAACTTCTTGCTTCAGATGAGCAATGAATTCGTCAACATTCATGCTGCCTAAGTCTTTACCGCGGCGAGTGCGGACAGCGACTTTACCGCCTTCCACTTCTTTATCGCCACAGACCAGCATATACGGCACACGCCGTAAAGTGTGCTCGCGGATTTTAAAGCCAATCTTCTCATTTCTCAAGTCTGATTTTACACGCAGACCTGCTGAGTGAAGTTTTTCGGTTAATTCGCGAACATATTCGGCTTGGTTGTCAGTGATATTCATCACTACAGCCTGTACCGGAGCCAGCCAGGATGGGAAGTATCCTGCGTATTCTTCGGTCAAAATACCGATGAAACGCTCCAGTGAGCCTAAAATTGCACGGTGAATCATGACAGGTACGTGGCGGTCATTGTTTTCGCCAACGTAAGAGGCACCCAAACGACCTGGCAGCGCGAAGTCGAGCTGGATAGTACCACATTGCCATGCACGATCCAGACAATCATGCAATGTAAATTCAATTTTCGGGCCGTAGAACGCCCCTTCACCCGGCTGAAGCTCAAACTCCAGACCATTAGCACGCAGTGCTTCTGCAAGCCCCTGCTCTGCTTTATCCCAGGTTTCATCGGAACCGATGCGCTTTTCCGGGCGAGTTGACAATTTTACTGCAATATTCTCAAAACCGAAAGTGCTGTAAACGTCGTAAACCATTTTAATACAATTGGTTACTTCAGATTGCACTTGGTCTTCAGTACAGAAAATGTGCGCATCGTCCTGAGTAAAGCCACGCACACGCATCAAACCGTGCAGAGAGCCTGACGGCTCGTTACGGTGACAGCAGCCGAACTCGGCCATACGTAACGGCAGATCACGGTAAGATTTTAGACCTTGGTTAAAGATCTGCACGTGACCTGGACAGTTCATTGGCTTGATCGCGTATTCACGGTTCTCAGAAGAAGTGGTGAACATCGCTTCGGCGTATTTTTCCCAGTGACCAGAACGCTCCCACAGGACGCGGTCCATCATGAATGGGCCTTTCACTTCCTGATAATCGTACTCACGCAGTTTCATGCGTACGAACGCTTCCAGTTCACGGAAGATAGTCCAGCCATCATTGTGCCAGAATACCATGCCCGGCGCTTCTTCCTGCATGTGGTACAGGTCAAGCTGCTTACCGATTTTACGGTGGTCACGCTTAGCGGCTTCTTCCAGACGCTGCAAGTAAGCATTCAGCTGCTTCTTGTCTGCCCAAGCAGTACCATAAATACGCTGCAACATCTTGTTGTTGCTGTCACCACGCCAGTAAGCACCGGAGATTTTCAGCAGTTTGAAGTTGTGGCAGAAACGCATGTTAGGCACGTGTGGACCACGGCACATATCAATGTATTCTTCGTGATGATACAGAGCCGGTTTATCGTCACGGGCTACGTTCTCATCCAGAATAGCGATCTTGTACTCTTCGCCACGCTCAGCGAATGTATCGCGAGCTTCCTGCCAGCTGACTTTTTTCTTGATAACGTCGTAATCTTTTTTGGCCAGCTCCAGCATGCGCTTTTCGAGCAGATCCAGATCTTCCTGATTCAGGGTACGATCGATATCAACGTCGTAGTAGAAACCGTTGTCGATTACCGGACCGATGGCCATGCGGGTATTAGGCCACAGTTGCTTAATGGCGTGGCCCAGCAGGTGCGCACAGGAGTGACGCAGAATTTCTACGCCCTCTTCATCTTTGGCGGTGATGATAGAGACTGATGCATCGTTCTCAATCGGATCGCAAGCATCCACCAGCTCGCCATTGACGCGACCAGCAATACAGGCTTTGGCCAGACCAGGACCGATATCACGCGCGATATCCATAACAGAAACGGCATGATCGAACTGACGTTGACTACCGTCAGGAAGAGTAATAACAGGCATTATGATTCCTTATTCTGCAGTGGTGACCCACACGAAAGATCACATACAGAGTTAATAATCTTTACTTTTCAGATAATTAAGCACTCATCATCCCTTAACAGATTGGTAGTGATGTTGAGTACAAGTCGGTACGCGGAGGTTCTCCGGCACACAGCGCACGACACCATTACCTTGATGTCTTACGCTGACAGTTTTCGATGTTATCACTAACCAACAGGTAATTGCACCCTTGCGGCGCACTGAAACACTGTGATTTGAAAGAGAAATCACGGGTAAATACCCACAAACGACAGATTAACTTGCTGGGTTACGAGGGAAAGAAGTGAAATAAAGGAAAGATAAGGCGGGAAGCGATACTCAGCTACAACATAAAACTCATGACATAAGCAAACGAGAGTACGCACCCTCCCCAAAGGGTGATGCCAGCTGACGATTGTGTTCTGGATAACAGACAAAAGAGTAAGGCTACCAGCAACATAAGCTCGATGATCACCTGTACTGGAAACGCCAGTAAGCGGTAATACATCATATAAACGAGGCTCTGACCGGAGAGTGTCTGTTGACGTAATTCATTCTCCACCAGCAAAAATGCGCTGATGTAGAGCAGATGATTCAGTGTTAAAAATGACAAAACCTTATGCATGCCCGCTTCACTCCCTGAAAGCCTGATAGGTTACGCATGAGCACCTTACTTGATAACCGGTTCACCCTACCCACCCCTATAATCACCTCATCCTTGAGTGTGCTATAGCGTTAAAGCGTTAATGATGATCCGAAATGTATGGATGCAGAACAAAAAACGTACACCTATAAAGATATAACACCCTCTCTAGATTTTGGGAAATCATGACTTAACGTTACGTAGCTATACAGCCGCTTCTGCGGTGTAGATTCCCATTTTGCGGATTAGCAGCGCCTCGGAGAAACACGCCAGATAAGGCTCAGTACATTCTGATGGCAAAAACATATTGCGATAGTATGTTTTTGAATTACAGGCAGGTTACGCAAGGTTAAAGATTGTACAACTGTGCGCTATCTCAGGGATTAGACTAGATTTATACGCTAGCGTTAATGGTAGCACTCCGCTAAACCGTAAGGGGTAACTCTATGTGGCATAGCATTTGTACATTGCTGAGCGAACAGTTTCAGTATGATTACTCGATAACTGAGAAACAGATGCTTCAGGGGGGGGAAGTTCATGAGACTTATCGGATCACTGATGGGAAAAATCCGGTATTCATTAAAGTGAACGATATCTCCCTGCTATCGAAGTTTACCTCTGAGCTGGACGAGCTGCGCTTACTGAAAAACAGTGAGACGATTCAAGTTCCCCAACCTTATGCTGTCGGCTCCTATCGCGATAAGTGCTTTATCCTGATGGAGTTTCTTGAACTGCGTGAATTAAATCAAGTGGACGCCGCAGAGCTGGGTGCTCAGCTTGCGTGCCTACATCTGTGGGGCGAGCAGCTTAAATTTGGTTTTGATGACGATAATTGGCTTTCAAGCACACCACAGCCAAATGGCTGGATGCCGCGATGGGATAAGTTTTTTGCTGAACAACGCATCGGTTGGCAGTTACAGCTGTGCTTGGAAAAAGGCATTAATTTTGGCCCGGTCGATGTGATTGTCGATAGCGTGCGTGATTTGTTGGCCGGGCATCATATTGAACCGTCGTTATTGGTTGGCGATATGCGACTAGCGAATTGTGCGAGCACGGCGCAAGGGCCGGTAATTTTCGACCCAGCATGCTATTGGGGGGATCGTGAGTGTGACATTGCCTCCAGTGAGTTGTTTACCCCACTTCCCGATGCCTTTTATCGCGCCTACGAGCGGGTCAGCCCATTGCCAAATGGATATCAGGATCGCAAATCTGTCTACCAGCTCTATCACTTACTGAATTTCTGTAACCTGTTTGGTGGGCACTATCTGGAGCAAACGCAAAAAGCGATTGATGATCTGCTGCAGAACAATTACTGATGTCGTGATACGCCGCATGATGATTTGAATAGAGATGACATCATGTTTTTAATTGGGGTGACGGGCCGTTATACATTCTCAGTGGGTGACGAAATGGATTATGATGTGCGCTAAAAGTGCGCCATCTCACTAACATTATTCGGTTTATTTAGCGGACATCGCCTGTCACATCTGTGGGAGCGCCGCCACTCAGGGAGACGTCATTCCATGCTTAAAGCAGCAATTTTTGATATGGACGGTTTGTTGGTTGACTCCGAGCCGTTCTGGCAACAGGCTCAGTTAGATATCTTGCAACCTCTTGGGGTGGAAATCACCCGGCATGACACCACGCTGACCACTGGTGTGCGCATCGATCAGATCGTGAATCTCTGGTATAGCCGCTTCCCTTGGCCTGCTCCGAGTAAAGAAACCGTCGTTAATCAGATTGTGCAGCGTGTTGGTGAACTGGTTGCCGAATACAAACCTTTGATGCCTGGTGTACATGAAGTGTTGGCGCTGTGCCGCAAACGCGAGCTAAAGATTGGTTTAGCCTCTTCCTCACCACTGGAGTTAATTCATACCGTGCTTAAAGCTCTGGATATGACACAAACTTTCGATGCCATTGAATCGGCTAAATTTTTAGCTCATGGCAAACCCCACCCAGAAGTTTATCTCAAGTGCGCGCAGGCACTGCATGTGCAGCCGACACAGTGTATTGCCTTTGAAGACTCATTACCGGGTTTGATTGCAGCCAAAGCGGCGCGTATGCATACCGTTGTGGTGCCAGAAAAATCGCAGTTAGAAGATCCGCGTTGGAGCATTGCCGATTACTGCTTGGCAAGCTTGCAGCAAGTGACTCATGCTCATCTGAATTAAGGTAAATTCGCCTTAGAACAGTAATTTATGAGTCGGATCATCATTTCCACTTATTTCGTGATGAGAATCAAAATTATTCACTATATTGAAGTAGAGAACACCGCTTCTCGGATGTTGCCGTAACAAGGAGTTGGTTATGCGTCAATACAGTGAAAAAGTGATTGAATGTCCACACTGTGGTCATCATATGCGGGTTGCGCTGGATTACAGCAACGGTAATCAGAGTTTTTACGATGACTGCCCGGCCTGTTGTAATGCGGTACACCTGAACATTGAAGTGGATGAGCTACATGGCAGCGTTAAACTCTTTGTTGACGCCGATGATGAGCAAATTTTCTGATTCTAGCCAAGAATTCATTCAGTGTCGTACACCGACATCTGACATGAGCGATTGAAATTGAATGGGAAGACTGAATTGCAAATAAGGGCCTTGCGGCCCTTATTTTATTGATAACGCTGAAAGTGAAAGCGTTCTTGCCGTTCAATATGCAAAGGCTGCACATCCAAACGCTGAGTAAAGGCCGGCGAATTCACCACCAGCGTATGAAACTCACCGTGCTCGCCACAGGGATCTACATTAGCCGGTAATTCAGCCAATAACGATGCATCAAAGCGACGGCCACAAAACTCCCCATTTAGCTGCGTGGTATCCACGCTTATCAGGTAAGTCTCAATCCCGCGCAGGATAATCTCCTGCGCTAACAAAGAAGTTGGCTCCCCCATCAAGGGGAATAAAGTCTGCCAACCTTGTGGCTCTAAGTAACTACGGCGAAATTCAGCAATCCCATCCAAAAACAGATCGCCAAACGCCAACGTATCAAACGGCAAGCCACTTTTCTGTAACCCTTGCACCACGCTTTGTTTATAGACTTCATTGCTTGGCCAATGCGGTAACGCAATGGTGCATAGTGGTAACTGTAAACGCTGCGCCTGTTGTTGCACGATGCGAATTGGCGTGCCCTGAATCGGAACTTCATCACCACTGTAAGTGGTAAACAGCCCCACCACTTCGACATCAGGCATTTCTTGCAATCGAAGCAAGGTCAGCATGGAGTCTTTACCTGAGCTCCAGCTCAGTAATACCCGTTTCACTGACCGCTCTCCATATGAGTTACGGCAGCATGTTGTTTCATCTGCTCGGCCATCACGCGCTCGACAGTATCCACCACCGCTTGAGTTTGCGGGTCAATTTCCAGATTAACGCGGTCACCCAAGCGACGCTGTCCTAAAGTGGTTCTAGCCAAGGTTTCCGGGATCAAATTGACACAAAACCGTGAACGGGTAGTTTCACCAATGGTCAGACTGATCCCATCAACGCCGATGTACCCTTTGGTCAGGATATATTTCATCAGTTCTTGTGGCGCGCGAAACCAAATCTGACGATTCGTTTCCGAAGTCAAAATCTTCACCACTTCCGCGGTAGCCATTACGTGCCCTGACATCGCGTGTCCGCCAATTTCATCGCCAAATCGTGCGGCACGCTCAATATTGACCCAGTCACCGACCTTTAACGCCCCCAGATTGGTGATGCGCAAGGTTTCCTTCATGAGGTCTACAGTAATATGTGCACCATCAATGCGGGTGACTGTCAGGCAGACACCATTATGCGCAACCGATGCGCCTAACGTCAGTCCGGATGACAACTCTACAGGCAATGCCACTTCCATCGTTCTTAACTGATCTTTTTCTTCAATCGCGATGATTTGTGCTTTGCCCTGCACTATTCCGGTAAACATGTTCCTACTCCTGACTGATAGCTCGGTAAATGCTGCTCGCAGTGTGCCTGATTTCTTGGCGTTGGCCAAATATCGCCGTTATGACAGTAGCAGAATTTTGCCTATGCAAATCGTGCCAACCTGTCTAACCTGCTGATTTTTAACAGTAGAAAATAGCACCATCCCTCTGAATTTACTGGTAACATATTAACCGTTTCCTTTCTATAAATTACGCAGAGCCTAAAAATGCCTCTGCGAAAGCACAAAATAAGGGATTGTTCTCCCTGCTGTCGCTTTGCGTTGTTTTTTCTTTCGGAGTTTTTGTGCAGAGATACCGTTTAGAAGCAAAAAGCTTGCTTAAACTGGCAATTCCAGTGCTGATTGCACAGGTTGCCCAAACCTCTATGGGTTTTATTGATACCGTGATGGCGGGTAAAGTCAGCGCGGCAGATATGGCCGCCGTGGCTGTGGCATCGTCTATCTGGTTGCCGGCGATTTTATTTGGTCATGGTTTATTGATGGCGCTGACGCCGGTGATCGCGCAGCTTAATGGCTCTGGGCGTCGTGATCGTATCGGTCACAAGGTGCGTCAGGGATTTTGGCTCTCTTGGATCATCTCTATCCCGATCATGCTGGTGCTGTATGGCAGCCGGATTATCGTGGAGCAGATGGATATTGACCCACATTTGACCGATCTGACGGTGCGTTACCTGCAGGTGATCATGTGGGGTGTGCCGGGCTATCTGATGTTTGCCGTGCTGCGCTCGTTTAACGAAGGGCTATCCAAAACCAAACCGGGGATGGTGATTGGTTTTGTCGGCTTGCTGATCAACATTCCGGTTAACTATATCTTCATCAATGGTAAGTTTGGTGCGCCAGCACTGGGAGGCGTGGGCTGTGGCGTGGCGACTGCCATGGTGTATTGGTCTATGTTCTTGATGATGCTGTATTATGTCACCCGCGCTCGCAGTTACCGTGACTTAAAAGCCTTTGATAGTTGGGAAAAGCCTGAAAGCAAAACGCTGGTGAAGTTGACGCGTCTTGGCTTCCCTATCGCGATGGCGATGTTCTTTGAGGTAACACTGTTTGCGGTTGTCGCCCTGCTGGTATCTCCATTAGGTACAACCATTGTGGCGGGTCACCAGATTGCGCTGAACTTCAGCTCAATGGTCTTTATGTTGCCGCTGTCGATGGGAATTGCAGTGACTATCCGCGTTGGTCATCGTTTGGGTGAGAAGTCCCCTGATGATGCGCGTGTGGCGGCCATTACCGGTTTGGTGGTGGGCTTTACGCTGGCGATGTCGACCGCGATTTTGACCATCTTGTTCCGTGAAAGTATCGCCAATATTTACAATAGCGATCCGCAGGTTATCCATGTTGCCATGCAGTTGATGGTGTTTGCCGGTATTTACCAGTGTTCCGATTCCATTCAAGTGGTCGGCAGTGGCGTACTGCGTGGCTACAAAGATACCCGCGCTATCTTCGTGATCACCTTCATCTCTTACTGGCTTATTGGTTTACCAATCGGTTATGTACTGGGACGCACCAATTATTTAGTACCTGCAATGGGTGCGCACGGTTTCTGGATTGGCTTTATCAGCGGTCTGACTACTGCCGCGTTACTGTTCTTGATCCGCATCCGTTGGTTGCAGCGTCAGGACAAACACAAGATCTTAGAGATGGCCAGCCGCTAATCGTTTACTGATTGCTGACGGCTCACCGAGCCGTCAAACAAAAAGTGCTGTCAAACAAAAATCCCGCATCAATGTCCGTTGACTGGCCAATGATGCGGGATTTTTTTATCACTGCGAGCTTATAACTATGGCGAGATTATTCTCGACTCACCCTCTTTAGCAGGCTAAAAGACAGGCCAAGCAACACGCCAAACAATCCCAAGAAAATTAAGAAGGCATAGCCATGATGCGCCATGGCGTAAAGATCATGTTTCTCAAACCACATCATGAAAGAGACATTAAGTACTAACGCTACAATAATGAATAAAATCATCATGATAATAATCCATGTAAAAGGCTCGCTTTAATCTGAGTCCGTTTTTTGCCTACCTTAATCTCTGCCGTGTATACAGCAGATAAACTAAGACAATATTCAGAGCCCAATATTCATTACTGAGTATTCATTACTGAGTGTAGCTATTCATCGCAGCAGCAAACTCAAATGTGCAGAAACGATATGATTACGCTCCTTTTTAGATAAATCCGCTTTTTGACTTTTATTGATCATCACCGGCTTAACATAGCGTGCCGGCCAGTTGAACACCGCGCTTTGTTCGGCGATCTGAATCCGTGACCATGAGTCAGACAGCGTACCGGGCAATCGTGTAGACGTAATGGCTTTGGCTGTCGACAACGTGGATACGGGCAACAGCAAAAGAATACAAAGCACAACGCTTAACATATGCATATCGCCATCCTCCTACTTTATACCTGACGTCAACCCCATCCCAGACAGCTAACCTACATCGCTCCACTACAACTCACTTAAGCTAACGTTGTTTGTGCTAACTTGACGTCAACTCACTTTCTAGGAGCACTGGGAGATTAATGTTAGCGTGAGATTCACTACGATTTGTTTATCTCTTGTTAATGACTCTAGATGTTTTCTCGCTGACAGCAAGAGCCCCGCACGATTATTATGTGTAACAGTCTTTTGCTATTTAATTTCTAGCCAGTTAATTGTTGTTGATTGATTTTCAATGGGTTATTTATTTCATTGACGGATGCCGATGAAATAAATAACCGTAAAAAGAAAATCTAGGCGATTAAAACAGCAAACCAATATGCACTTACATGCATCATAGGAAATAAAAATAACACATTGCAGCAACTTTCCGCTCAAGCACGGCTCTAACTGAGCGGCAGGTATGTTATAAAAGCCCTCGACAAAATACACACTGGCACAATAACAATATTAATTTTCATTAAACTTCATGCTATTAGCAGAAAACTACGGGTAGGTATCACTTGTTAAGACACAACACTTCAGGTAAACGGATGTTCCCGAGGCTGTCTCTTTCGTGCAGTAAGGAAACTGTGACGTTTCTTACCAGCTTATATTTGGGCACAGTTCTTAATTTTAGTTTTTATGCCCAGCTGGCGGCTATCTTTAAAGAGATGACTACCGTCCATCCAGCATTTATCATTAGTATTCCCTTTTTTGTTGTCTTTACCCTCAACCTCGCGCTCAACCTACTCAACTGGCGCTACCTGATTAAGCCGGTCATTATCCTACTGTTAATGAGCTCCGCTGCCGTTTCTTATGCCATGATCAAATACAGTGTTGTATTTGATCGCGACATGATTCAAAATATTTTTGAAACCAATGTGGCAGAGGCTCATGCGTATATTAATGCCTCCTCCATCACCGCCTTTGCGCTGTTTGTTATCCCTCCGATTTTTTTATTGCTCAATACAAAAATTCAGTACGGTGGCTTTTGGCGTGAACAGGTGCGCCGTTTAGCCAGCATGGTTGTTTCAGTCGTGGTAATTGCCATTATTGCGCTCTTTTTCTACAAAGATTATGCGTCAGTGGGCAGAAATAACCCGCAATTGCTCTCACAAATTGTCCCCACTTATTTTATTCGTAACACATATAAGTACATCAAAAAGGCCCATTTCTCAGCGCCAGTACCTTACACCACGGTAGGTGCAGATGCAGTGCGAACGCGTGTGCCGACAGAAACCAAACCATCAATTACCGTATTGGTACTCGGGGAAACCTCGCGTAGTGCTAACCATTCACTGAATGGCTATGCGCGTGATACCAACCGATATACCCAACAATTAGGCATGATTTCGTTTAAGAATGTCAGCTCATGTGGCACGGCAACTGCTCTTTCGGTGCCTTGTATGTTCTCCAATTTGGGGCGTAGCAATTACAACGAACAACAAGCCAAAAATCAGGATAATGCGTTGAATGTCATTCAACGTGCGGGGATTAACGTAACTTGGCTAGAAAATGATGGCGGCTGTAAAGGTGTTTGTGACAAGGTCACCACCATTACCATTAATCCCGCTGAAAAAAATGCCTATTGCAACGGCAAGACATGTTACGACGAGGTGTTTTTACCTGAGTTAGACAGCCTGCTCAACAAAACCGACGGTAAAGACGCGTTGATTGTCTTACATGTGATTGGTAGCCACGGCCCAACCTATTATCAGCGCTATCCGGCCGAAAAACGCCTATTTACGCCAGATTGTCCGCGCAGTGATATTGAAAACTGCTCAACAGAGCAATTGGTTAATACCTATGACAATACGATCGCGTATACCGATTATGTGATTTCTAAAGTGATTAATCGGCTCGATGCTCCTGCTCTGACACAGAAATACAACACCAGCTTATTGTATATCTCTGATCACGGCGAGTCTTTGGGTGAGTCCGGTTTATACCTGCATGGCACGCCATACAGCGTGGCACCAGACACTCAAACTCTGGTTCCTATGATGCTATGGATGTCGCCCCAGTTTATTGCTCAGCGTGACATCAATGCCGAATGTCTGAAACAAAAAGCAGGCAGCCAAGCATATTCCCACGATAACTTATTCCATACCTTGCTGGGGATCACTGGCGTGAAAACGCAAGCTAAGAACGGTGAGTTGGATATTTTAGCGGCCTGTCAATCCTAGCAGCCATCAGAACACAAAGTTCGTCATACACAAAAGGGTTCAGCAATGAACCCTTTTTCATGTAGGGATGATGATGAGTTATGTGGCGTATTCACGCAGAGTGGTGCAAAACTTTATGCATTGGGACATGCAAAATGTCCGCTTCGATAAACTCATCACCACAGGCGGTAAACCCTAAGCGATGGTAAAAATCCACCGCATGACTTTGTGCGCCCAGAAAGACTCGTGGGTAACCCTGCTCTTGTGCAAACTGAGCCAGCGCATTTACCACTTTCGCGCCCATGCCTTTACCGCGATTACTTTTAAGTACAGCTACGCGCCCGATATGGCCATCAGCCAGAATGCGCCCGGTCGCGACCGGTTGACCATCTACAAACACCAGCGCATGCCATGCTTGTGGATCTTCGCCGTCTAAATCCAACGCTCGGGAGATGTTTTGTTCCTGACCAAACACGGTTTCTCGAATCTGACAAATATGCTGCTGATCCGCTCCTGAGAATGCAACAACCCTGACTTCTTCCATTTCTACTTCTCCGGCGGATGATAATAAGGAGGAGTTATCGACGCAATCTGTCGATGACACCACTGATGACGGCAGGCGTAATCAGAACAATCTGTGCGCATAAAACGTAATACGCCAAGCGATAAGGATAGCCCGCCATCCCCGATACTAGCATTGCCAAGATCAGAAACACTAACGCAGACAATAAACCGTTCCTGAACCGGTTTTTTCTTTGTTTAAAAAAGAACCAGAAATAGACGAGCGCGACTATCGTAAAACAAGCTGTCATCATTGACAGATTCAGCCCCCAACCGACACCACCACGAAAATGGCGACCAAGGGAATGCGCATACTGATGTCCGACCGAGTACAAGGCAGATAGCACCATCGTACTCAACAAAGCACTGATTACTGTAAACAGAATACACGGCCACCGCGCTATTGGAGATGCCGTATTGTTTGGAGTGGTATTTATTGACCCGGTGTTTGCGGCAGATTTATTTACTGACATAACGGTAATCCTCTGCTGCATTTCATGACTGAACGGCCCGAACAAAACAGCGACGCAGAGGAAGATAAACGAAGAAAGGGCTTTTGGATATGCGAGAAGACATGTTTTAGAAAACAAGGGCTAGAAAACAAATACGACAAAACCTCGCATAGCGAGGCTTTGTCTGAAATCTGGTACACCCAAGTGGACTCGAACCACCGACCCCTACCATGTCAAGGTAGTGCTCTAACCAACTGAGCTATGGGTGTATGTTGTATAGGTTGCTTATCTGCTGAATTTGGTACACCCAAGTGGACTCGAACCACCGCCCCCTACCATGTCAAGGTAGTGCTCTAACCAACTGAGCTATGGGTGTATCGCAGATTTTGGTGCGTCCTAGTGGACTCGAACCACCGACCCCCACCATGTCAAGGTGGTGCTCTAACCAGCTGAGCTAAGGACGCTTTGCAACTCGCTTCACGACATGTTGCCGTTGTAAGCGAGGTGAATATTAACGATAGCTCGGGATGCTGGCAAGTGAGAAAGTGCAAAAAAATCAAATCACTGAACTGATTGGCCTAAATTGCATCAATCCGTTGATTTTTCATGCCAATCAGTTCACACCTTCACTGCACCCTGCTGCATGTCCGCACAAAAGCACTGAATCACCTCGAGCATCGCCGATGGCGCCCCCCGAAGCTAACCACCCCGCAGCGCCTACAAGGTACAAGAGGGAATAATATGCTGCTTCACATAGCGATTAAAGTCAGATAACTGGCACCAACCCGCCCGCTCACTTGCAGTTTGGCAACCAGGCAGTTGAAGTGTCACCGCATGCGGAGGTTCAGTTAAGGTTAACGGTGTTTGTTCGCGCATTTGCGCCAAGCTTTGGTACACAACTTGTACCCGTAACCAAGGCGTACCACGGCTATCTCGCCAGCGCTCAAAGACCAACTCGCCTCCTGGCGGGGTATTATCCGGCTGTTGTGGCAATGTCCAATCGGTGCCCAGTAAACCAGAAAGATTTGCCAAATTCGTGTCATGGCCGGCTAAAAAGACGATACGTGCCTTCGCGGCCGGCGTGCCTAATGAATCTGCACCGGCGGTATCATTTAGCGCAGCGGTGATGGTCTGTAATAATGCAGAGCCTTGATGCGCGGCGATGTATGGTGTGCGAAACGCCAAATTAAACGCGGCGTTATGCAAACTGAGTAGCTTGTTCCACTGTTCCTCAGTGTGAATACGTCCCCACCCCGGCGCGGCCATGCCTTGGGCTTGTTGCAGTAAAAACATCTCCGCCAAGGTGGAGGACAAACTCAGCGCGCCATGTTGCTGTATCTTTACTCCATCACCGATGGTGACTTTTTCCGGTATCGTCGCCGCTAAGGTACAAACACCTGATTGCGGGGCGTTTAACTGGCAATAAGCGGAATCCTCAAAGCGTAACACCTTATCCATCAATGCCAGCGCTGGCGCATGTGCTTGGTTAATTTTGCCTAACGGTATGCCGACCTGCATTTGTACCGCAGCAAGGGCGGTATCGGGATCCATTTTGCAAGTGGAGTCCGGCTGAATATGAAATAGCGGATCTTTTTTGCGTACATCAGACTGATGGTGAATAGACAAACCGCAGTCCGGCGCTAAACCTTGCAAGAAGGCCTCACCGGTTTTACGCGTCCGTTCATCCACATCAGCCCAAACATAGATATCAGCCGGAGCCGGACAGCCTTTGGTGCTATCGGTTTCTGCCGCAGATGCTGTCGACGACGCTGTCGTAGCAGTACTCAACAACCCCTGCTCACGCCAATAATCGCGGTAATAACGTCCCATCAAGGAAATCAGATGCTCACCGCGTGGCGTGATATCCCCCAAGGGAACTGGCCACGCAGGCCACTGCTCAGGCGTAACCTGGTAGAGTAAAGGCGGCATTTTTGTTGGTGCACGCACGCCATGCCGACTCAAGATCACGACCTTCTCCAGCGTCATCGCTGGCATATCAGACGTTGCGGAGGCCGTTGATGCGGTAGATTCCGCTACCGCAGACGCCTGCGCCAACCCACTCCACAGTCCGATCATCGCCAACGCGAATCCTGCTAGTCGGCACTGTCGGTGTTTTGTATATGGCGAACTGAGATACGTGGCAACGCACCTACTCGTGGTAACCTTTAAACTGTGCATGATCAACATCCTTATTCTTAACTCATTGCTATGTTTTCATTGATTCTGCTGCAACGGTAATATTCTACCTCGCCTATTTTGTAACAAGTAATTTAACTTAACATTCACTTTTATATTCAGATAGATACTCCAAGTCAGCCTGTTTTTCCTCTCTACAATCTACGTGTAAACAAACTCGACGTTAGAGGTATAGCGCTATAGATGGCTGTTATGCACAATTCGATATATGTTAAGGTTTTACTGATATTCAATAAGATAATGCATGACGTTAACATCAGAATCGTTAACGCTTAACCAAATATAGGTATTTAATTATGATGATGCAGAAATGCGTATATGGGCTTTCTCTGGCTCTGCTGCTGAGCACTTCGGCACATGCCAACATCCTCAATCGCGACTGCACCATGGAAAAAGCAACACGCAACGCAGCAATGGAAGCAACATTAGGTGTAAGTGGTAACTGTACTGTAGAAAAAGCGCTCAAAGAACAAGCAGGAAAAGCTGTAGGTTGGGATGAAAAAAAAGATGCGCTAAATAATACGCAAGAGCGTATTAAAGACAGTAAACAAGCGCTCAATCACGATATTCGTACGGCAAAAGAGCGAGTGAATAATACTCGTGATTCGATTGAAGATGCCATACAACATCCTGAAAAAGCCATTATCAAGCAAGCGCTTAAATAAGCTTAACCCACTATTTAGCTGTTTATTATATGCACATAAAAAAACCGCCATCATAGGCGGTTTTTTATTATTCACATTACGCTCGCTAATCACTTATTCATCACTCAGTAATGGAAACCCATTAGCGACGAGCGACGGATGGCACGGCAGCCGGTTTGCCACCTTCCACCCATTGGCGAATACGATTAGCATCCCCCACTGGCGTGCGTTTACCCACGGAGTCGAGCAGTACAATGGTCAAATCGTTTTTACCGCCAGGCTGTGCACGCATAACCAAACAGCGCCCTGCTTCATCGGTAAAACCGGTTTTACTTAAGCGAACGTTCCAATTGTCATTTCTAACCAGTGGATTGGTGTTCACAAATTGCAACGCATAGGCTGGATTTTTAAATCGCATCTCATGACTTTCGGTCTGCGTAAACTGACGAATCAGCGGTTTTTGATAGGCCGCCTTTACCAGTTTTGCGAGATCGTTGGCTGTTGATACGTTATGTGTCGACAGACCGGTTGAATCAGAGAAACGCGTATTTTTCATTCCTAACGATTTTGCCTTTCGGTTCATCGCTTTAACAAATGCGCTCTTCCCACCCGGATAATGACGCGCTAAGGCAGACGCCATGCGGTTTTCTGATGACATTAATGCCAGCAGCAACGCATCGTGACGCGTAATTTGCGTACCAAAGCGGATACGCGAGTGGGTATTTTTTAGTGTGTCGCGGTCCCGTTTATCGACCGTAATCACTTCATTCAGATTTTGTTTTGCATCCAGAACCACCAACGCGGTCATCAGTTTTGTCACTGATGCAATAGGAACCACTTTATTGGGGTTTTTCGCATAGAGGGTTTTGCCCTTTCGCGTATCCACCACCAGCGCACTGGCTGACGCCAATTTTAATTCTGCTGGTTTAGCCGATGCGTGTACTGGGGTTATGCTTGCCACGAAAAATGAACATGTCAGCGCATAAACAAGACCTAAAATGCGGCTCCTTTTGCTCATACAAACTCCATCCATTTACATATACAGGATCAATGATTTGTTTTTTTATCTGTTTGGGTATTCGGGCGTTTTACCCGAGCTAAGCCTTTTAAAAAATTGCGCAGAAACTGGTCTCCACAAATCCTGTAGTTTTTATGATCTTTTTGACGAAATAATGCACTGAGCTCTGGTTTAGAAATCCGCAGCTGCGCCGCTGACAGAATATTGATTATGTCGTCATCCTTTAATTGAAGCGCAATACGGATTTTACGCAACACTAAATTGTTGGAAAAACCTTCTTTTATTTGTGGCTTTGCGGCACTTTCCGGAGCTGGACCACGAAAATGGGTAATCAGCCCATCCAAAAATGCCATCAATGCCGCATCAGGACACTCGCGAAAATCCGCTTCATCCTCTTTTGACAGCCATGAGGTAACGGTTTCGGCCGTGGTTTCATATCCTTCACCTTTCATCAGGTTCCGGATTTTAGTTGCACTCAGTTGCAGTGAGTAACGCAGGCTTCGCAAAACATCGTTAGTAATCATGGAGTTCCAAATTCGGTTAAATGTATACCGCAGATTACCCGCGGTAAAAGCGTGCGCATACTAGCACAACCACTCTCAGAGGGAATATCAATATTGCGCTCGCTCTGCGCCCAAGTTAGCTGATAAACTGTAAAAAACTTTTTAGACCGTGATACCGCACGGCTTTCTTTGCAAAAGGCATTGTCATGGACATCTTCCATCTTGAAAACCACCCTTATGTTGAACTGTGTGATTTGCTGAAAATTCAGGGCTGGAGCGAAAGCGGCGCGGCAGCAAAAGCTGTGATTGCTGAAGGTCTGGTTAAAGTTGACGGACAAGTTGAAACCCGTAAGCGTTGCAAGATCCAATCTGGTCAGGTTGTTTTGTTCCAAGGCCAGAGTGTTAAAGTCAAAAGCTAACCGCATGCGAACTTTCACACGGTAACGACTCAATGCCATTCCTGCTCTGTTGCAGAATGGCATTTTTATTTTCCCAATTCATGACTGTTGTAGAAGATAAAATCTAAGGAATACTGATGTATAAGTTGCTTGCTCTGGATATGGATGGAACCTTGCTGACTTCACAGGGTGAGATTTCACCCAACACGCGTGAGGCCATTGCGAAAGCCAGGGCAATGGGCGTGAAAGTAGTGCTCGCCTCTGGCCGACCGCTGGAAGGTATGCTGCCGTATCTGAACACCCTAGGGCTGAACACCGATGACGATTTTGTCTTGTGCTATAACGGCTCATTGATTCAAAAAGCCGGTAGCCATGACGTGGTTCGTAGCTGCATTTTAAATGGTTGCGATGCACATGCGCTGCAAACGCTCAGCCGTGAGTTAGGGGTGAATATTCACGCGTTTTCACGCCGGTTAGGATTAATCACGCCAAAACGCAACCATTACACCGAACATGAAGCGAAACTGAACGGGATCCCGCTGCTAGAGATGGACTTTGCCGAGCTCCCTGCTGATGAAGAGATCCTGAAAGTGATGTTCATCGATGAGCCCGAGGTGCTCTCCGAGGCCATCGCGCGTTTAACCCCTGACCTGCATCAGCGCTATACCATCGTACAAAGTGCGCCGTATTTCCTGGAGTTCTTGAATCCGTCCAGCAATAAAGGGATTGCAGTTGGCATGCTGGCAGACTATTTGGGATTAGATCCATCAGAGGTGATTTGCGTGGGTGATGCCGGTAACGATCGCCATATGATTGAGTTTGCCGGACTCGGCGTTGCGATGGGTAATGCCACTGAGGATATCAAGGCGATTGCTGACTTTGTGACCAAGAGCAATGATCAAAACGGCATCGCCCACTTAATTGAGCGTTTTATCGTGAACCCTGAGCTGGAAAGCTGTGTTTGAGTTTGGTTTTTCCGGAACGCTAACGGTAATGCTACATAGATAAACAGGTTTCAATCGGTAGCCGCGACGGCTGTATCATCACGTTGTACAGCTGTCGCGGCTACATTGTTTTTGCCTCGCCCTCGTTCTTGTATCACCAGCACGGTTTTCCTTGGTTATTATCCTCTATTTCTTTGTGCCTCTTTTGTCTATTTGCCCCTTCTTATTGCCCTTTTCTCTTTTTAGCCAAGCTGAATATCGACAAAAAATGCGCCCAACAAACATTTCATAATGCTGATGAATGTAACCGAATACATCGAATAAAGAGGCGAAAAACTTAGCAAGTTGTATAAAATAACCACAGCTAAATCTGCTTTCACAATCACCTGATGTCTCAGCCATATGAACCGAATTCCCCGTATAACTGGCTCCCAAATCATATTCATCATACAAATTGAGTGGGTTATTCGAACTGGTGCCGGTTTTGATCGCCACAAAACATCATTTGATTGTCACAAAATTCGCTTACAAACAGATAAATAATCTGCTGATCTTACTTTTCCCTTTAGCGCGTATTTGCGTTACATATTTAAAACCAGAAGTCATTTTCACGTAAAAGAATAAGAAAAGCGTGTTGTATTTTTAGGATTAAATTCAGAGGGTAAGCCCGTAATGAAAGCGCAAAATACCGAATGTCTTACATCAACAGACGATCTTGAGTGTGCAGAGATTAAACCGGATAACTGGACCCGGATTGCCACCGAATTGCTGGATAAAGCCGGTATTATGATTAATGGACCGCGTCCTTTTGATATGCGGATTAAGCATCCCGACACGCTGATGCGGATCTTGCAAGAAGGTTCACTAGGATTAGGTGAAAGCTATATGGATGGCTGGTGGGAGTGTGACCGGCTAGACGTCTTCTTCGACAAAGTGTTGACCGCAAAACTTGATCAACAACTGCCCTCTCATCTGAAAGACATTTTACGTATTGCGCGTGCGCGGATATTTAATATGCAAACCCGTCACCGCGCGTGGCAAGTTGGCAAAGAGCATTATGATTTGGGTAATGACCTGTTTAACGCCATGCTTGATCCAAACATGCAATATTCTTGCGCATATTGGAAAGATGCCGATACCTTAGCCGATGCGCAAGTGGCCAAACTGAAGATGATATGCGAAAAACTGCAGCTCCAGCCGGGAATGGAAGTGCTGGATATTGGCTGTGGTTGGGGTGGCTTAGCGGCCTACATGGCAAAAGAGTATGGCGTAAGCGTAGTTGGTGTGACCATCTCTAAAGAGCAGCAGCAACTGGCGCAAAAACGCTGTGAAGGCTTGCCGGTACAAATCATGCTGCAAGATTATCGCGATCTGAACGAAGAATTTGACCGCATTGTATCCGTTGGGATGTTCGAGCACGTCGGGCCGAAAAACTACCGTACCTATTTCAATGTGGTGAATCGCTGCCTGAAAAAAGATGGCTTATTCCTGCTGCACTGCATCGGCAGTAACACCTCAGGCGTTAAGGCAGATGCGTGGATCAGTAAATATATCTTCCCGAACGGCTGCTTACCGTCTATCCGGCAGATTGCCGACGAAGCGGAAGGTCATCTGATTATGGAAGATTGGCACAACTTTGGCGCTGACTACGATAAAACATTGATGGCGTGGGATGAGAACTTTGTCCGCGCATGGGATTCAATCAAAGACAACTACTCCCCTCGTTTTTACCGGATGTTCCGCTACTACTTGAATGCCTGCGCTGGCGCGTTCCGTGCTCGTGATATTCAACTGTGGCAAGTGCTGTTTAGCCATAGCGGCCTGCGCGGTGGCGTCTATATTACGCACTGATTATGATTGATACACAGTGATAAATTGGCGGTGAGTGTTAGTTTCACGCTTAATTGCACGGCATCAAGCATAATAAAAAAGAGGCTTTCGCCTCTTTTTTATTTACGCATGTATCACGTGTAGTAAACACGCCTTGCGTTTACTCCGCGCCGGAGTCTGTCATCATCGCCAAGCGTTCTTGTTCAAAATCGGCATTTAGCGGCTCTAACACCGGCATGCTGCGAGTGATATTCGAGGATAAACGCTGGAAACGCTCAACTTTGCCATGTAAGCCCTGTCGACCGGCTAATGCTGTCACCGTTTTATTGTAATGGTTGCTGGCAGCTGTCAGGGTATTGCCTAGGCGCTGTAAATTTTCGGCAACGACACACACTTGGTTGTAAATATCTCCGGCACGCGCCGTGATCTCCTGCGCTTCGCTGTTACTGCGTTCAATCATCCACAAATTAGAAACAGTACGTAGTACCGGCATTAAGGTTGTATGCGACACGAGAATCACTTTTTTCTCGTAGCCGTAGTTAAACAAATCACGACCATACTGCAACGCAGCGATATACGCCGGCTCTACCGGCATAAACATCAGCACAAAGCCCGGGCTATTAATGCCGCACAGATTGCTGTAATCCTTGCTGGCCAAATTATCGATATGATTTCTCACCGCTTTAACATGATCCTGCAACGCTTGCAGACGGCTAGCATCATCGGTAGCGGCCACGGCCTGACTGTAGTCAATCAGTGAGACTTTGCTATCAATAATCAGATGTTTGCCATCCGGTAAATTGATCACAAAATCAGGGTAATAGGTTGAGCCATCGGCACTTTTGAATACGGCCTGCGCCTGATAATGTTCATCTCGCAGCAGCCCAGCCAATTGCAGCGTCTGCTCTAACTGCGCCTCGCCCCAGTTACCGGCCAGTTTTTTATCCCCTTTCAAGGCGCCGGCAAGCATGGATGCTTCTTCAGACATCTTCATGCCGATATCGAGCACTTTACGGATCTCAGACTCCAGCACCACATTGCCTTTGAGTGATTCGGCATGCACTTCATTAACACGACGCTGGAAGCCTTCAATTTGCTCACGAAATGGTTGCAGCAAACGGGCTATCGAAACCTGACTTTGCTGATTAAAGACCTGATTTTTCTCATCCAAAATCTGATTGGCGAGATAGTGAAACTCCGTTTTCAGCTGCTGACGGCTTTGTTCTAGATCCCGTTTTTGCTGCTCTAATACGCGCTGTTTTTCGGTTAATACCGCTTTGAGTTCCGTATGCTCACTGAGTAAGTAGGTGTAGTTTTCGTTCAATACACTCAGTGCGTGCTCTTTATCCAACAGCAACTGCTTCACATCTTGCAGATGTTGCTGTGCAGACTCACGCAAGGTTTGCTGACGAACCAGCTCTTGCTCGGTTTGGCGGCATTGCTGTTCACTGAGCTGTAGGGCTTGAGTCTTCTCATTTAAGTGACGTTGTAACTCATCATGCTGCTGAGCAAATTGGCGCTCGAGGTAAAGGCGCTCCTTTTCCCACTCCGCTTCCGCCTGCTCTGCTTGGCGCTGTGCATTTTTGTGGTTCAGTATCAACAACAGCAGCATTAATGCAGATACTGCCGACAGCACTATCACCAGCGGTGACAATGTGATCATGTTTATCTCCTTGATTCGCTCAGCGCGCCTTTCCCTTTCAAACGCTACAGTAGAGGGAAATCGAGCAAGACATTGTTCGTACTCTACCCTAACCGAGTGAGTTAACCATCTGATTATCCCACAGTTAACCCGCCGTTGGCTTATCTTGTTGAGCTTTATATCTGGCGCGTGCGGAGAGTGTGCAGTTTCATTTTTTGCTTATGCGCGGATTGGTTTAGGCTGAATAATTTGGATGATGACTTAATTTAAGTGTTTATTTTTTTCATACAAAAAAGGTTTGTTGATAAGAAACCAGATACTGAAACGACTTAGAGATTGGGGGTTTACCACGTTGCGGATTCAGGCAAAAAAAGCGGCACGCTGATGGCGCACCGCTTTGCTTTAGTTTGTTCGAGTCAGAGAACACAGCTAATTAAGTGTTCTCTCGTAAGGTTCTTTCTCTTTTAACGTGCTTGTACCCGTTCAATTCCCCGGACCAATACGCTCCATGAGGTTGAGATGTGGCGAGCAATCTTGCGCTTGCAAGCGTAGGCGATCGTGTTTGAGATGATGACGCTCTTCTCGTAAGCCCTTAAGTAACGCCGCACACATAAAGAGCATGATCACCGAGAACGGTAACGCCGCTAAAATAGACGCCGCTTGCAACGCTTCTAACCCACCAGACAGCAGTAAGATGGCCGCGACCAATCCCCCACCCATGCCCCAGATGGCGCGATGGATTTTAGGTGGCTCCTGATCGCCAACGGACAATAAGGTGGTCACCACCAAGGTGCCGCTATCTGACGATGTAATAAAGTAGGTGGCGATCAGCAATGTCATGGCCAGTTTAGCAACGGTGGCCAACGCTGGGATGTGCACGCCTAAATCAATGGTGCGATACAACGCCGAGGTAATATCCTGATTCGCCGCGCCAATCAAATCGCCGCCTTCAAAGAGCTGAATATGCAAGGCGGTGCTGCCAAATACACACATCCAAAACAGCCCCAATAATGTCGGAACCAGCAAGACGCCCAACACGAACTCCCGTACGGTACGGCCTTTGGAGATGCGCGCAATAAAGATCCCAACAAACGGAGCCCAAGCAATCCACCATCCCCAGTAGAAGGCGGTCCATGAACTTTGCCAGTTCGAAGCGCCATTGGCTTCGGCGTTTGTCCAGAAACTCAGGCGAATGATATTTTGCAGATAATCCCCGATTCCCTGCACAAACGAATTCATGATGTAGATTGTTGGGCCGGCAAACAAAAAGAAGATTAACATCAGCGCACTCAGGCCAAGGTTAAACTCACTCAGTAGTTTGACCCCTTTACCTACCCCTGATACCGCAGAAAGCGTTGCGATGGCCGATATCACACCAATCAAAATCAACTGATTTTGCAGTGAGACACTCATGCCGAAGACTTCGTTAAGACCGGTGTTCATCTGCGCTACGCCCAGTCCCAACGACGTGGCGACGCCAAATACGGTGCCAAATACGGCCAGCACATCAACCAGATGTCCCCAGAAGCCATAAATTTTGTCGCCCAACAGCGGATACAATACCGAGCGAATAGCCAACGGCAGTTTTTTGCGGTAACAGAAAAAGCTCAACGACAAACCAACGATGGAATAGATCGCCCACGGGTGTAATCCCCAATGGAACCACGTAATACGCATGGCGACCTTAGCCGCTTCCGGCGTACCACCTTCGGTGATAAATGGGTTACCTTGCAGATGAAATACCGGCTCGGCAATGCTCCAGAAGATCAGGCCAATCCCCATCCCTGCACTAAACAGCATGGCAAACCATGCCATGTAGCTGAACTCAGGCTTTTGGTCATCATCGCCGAGGCGTAAATCACCATAACGGCAAAACATCAAATACAGTGCAAAGCACAGAAACAGCGATACAACCAGAATGTAGTACCACTTAAAGCTGCTGATAATGTTATTTTTTGCGCCCTGAAACCACTGGGCGGATAAGTCCGGCGCAAACACGCCAAACAATAAGAAGACTGACAGCACGGTAAGTGCAGTAACAGCCATGGTTGGATTAAGTCCACGAAATAGACCGGATTTAGCTCTCAGCATCTCAGCCCTCCCTTAGACAAAAAACTCTTCACCAACATGCTCACCCGCGCCGCGGATAGCACGCCATGCCACCTGCCCGGCCGGATTCTCGCGATGATCCACCAGCGTCACCGATGGCTGGCCATTCACCGCATTACGCTGACCATAAAACACCACAACCGGAACACCGAGATTACTGAGCCCGCTGGTGAGCCAGAAGCGATGATTGTCGAAACTGCCACCAATAAAGTCTAACTGCGACAATCCAGTATCAAATCCGGCGACAAAATAGTTCATACTGTCGGTATCCGGAAAAATGTGAACCAGCAGATAGGCAAAGTTCAGTTCGTTGACCAACTCAGCCAGTTTGAAAATGCCGGCAGGTTCACAACTTTCATGCGGCAGCATCATTCCGCTTTGTACGGAAATATTGGTGTTATCGCAGGAAAGCTCAGGTTGATAACGGATATACGCTGACGTATCCGGCAGCTGGTAACGCATGCGTGCAATTTGCAGGTTTTCGGTGATCTCTTTGATAGTAAATGTCTGTTGCATGTGACCTCTCTACATGTACAAGGTGGCAAAACCCTACACATAAAATACTTTGAGGTCAAAGTTGTTTTTAATGAATGCAACAGAGAATCACTATAGAAACCAAGTACAATACTATGATCTGGAAAGAATAAATTGGAAAAACATGACGAGGTGATGGTTTCAATCCGGCAAATCATTCGCGCTATTGATTTGAAGTCAAAGCAATTAAATAAAGCCGTCGGACTGACAACGCCCCAGCTAATGCTGATGCAAGCCATTGACCGGCATGGGGATGTGTCGCTGAAAGTGCTGGCTGAACAAACCAATATCAGCCAAGCCACGGCGAGCACGATTTTAGACCGGTTAGAATCACGGCAATTGGTGATCCGAGTGCGCAGCCTGCTGGATAAGCGTCGCCAACATGCCGAATTAACCGAGGCCGGAAAATCCTTACTGCTCAAAGCACCTACAGCCCTGCAGGAGAATTTTGTGGCGCGCTTTCAGGCTCTGCCGGAGTGGGAACAAAACATGCTGCTCGCCAGTGTGCAGCGGATCTCTGCCTTGATGAACGCTGAACATCTCGATGTCGCACCAGTACTAGAAACCGGTACACTGACCAAAGAAGATGGGCACCCTAAATAAGCAAAGATAAACCTGTTTCAGGCTCAGATATTTTGGATATGCGTGGTCTCTGCTACGCTATATCAAGACGTAAAAATTTAGATGTACGAATACAGTTACACACTATCTCCGGGAGAATTTGCGCGTGAATTATAAGAATGCGGTCGTTCTGGCTGTCTGCAAGCGTTTGATTGGTTGGGTTTTGCTCATCACCGGTATGTTGAGCACATTGGTTTCAATCCTGAAATTTTTGAGTCTGCATATTGATAATGGCAGCATGGCCGCTGCTTTTTTGGCCGACCCGTACAAGCAGCTTTATATCTTTGTTTACGGCAAAACCGATTTTCTAAGCTTTTTCTGGAACAACTCGCCGGTACCGGATCTGGGCTCACTCACCAGCACGAATTCACTCTATTTCTTCGCTGTCTACATCATGATTTTTATCGGTAGCGCGGTGAAAAACTCTGGGGCTAAACTGTCTTCTCGTCTGTTCAAAACCGGCGAACAAATTGAAGATCAGTTGATGGAAGATCAGATCAAAGGTGTAACCTCACGCTCACGAGCAGAAATTCGCAGTACGTTGTCGATTCCGGATTACTCGATTTTTCGCCAACTGCTGTGGGAAATCATCCCATTCGTCATCACCAGTGGCTTGATGTTCGGCTTCTATAAGATGTTTGGTTTCTAGTTTCTACTAACAGTGCCTAGCTTCTACTAATACTCGCTGATTCAAATAGTTATCACTGTATAAAGATCTCCATACAAACAGGGCGTTATGCCCTGTTTTTTTATCTCTGCCGCATTCCAATATTTCCCAAAAATGACTCCCCCAATATTTTGTGATGCGAATCGCAAATGAGACGCAAAACGAGTACACTGACACCTCATTCCTTTTCGTGTGCTAATGATGGTTTTATGTACTACCTTCTGCCCCTGCTAACTGTGCTGATCTGGGCCGGCAACGCTATTGTCAATAAGATGGCCGCCACCGCCATTGACCCCGCCGCTATTGCTTTCTACCGCTGGCTCGTTGCCGGTTTGGTGCTCACGCCATTTATGGCAATGACGGTGTGGCGTAACCGCCGCAGTTACCGCCCTTACTTAGTAAAGTTTGCGATATTGGCACTGCTCGGTATGGCAATTAACCAAACTCTCGGTTACTACGCAGGCTTAACGGTCAGTGCCATGAACATTGGCATCATTACTTCCCTGATTCCGTTGATGACCGTGCTGATCAGTATCTTCCTGCTGGGCGAAACGCCAACTGCCGGCATCATCGTAGGTACTCTGCTCTCCTTAGGCGGGATTTTATATCTGGTCAGCGCCGGCGATATCGCCAGCTTGCTGCATCAGGGAATTGGTGATGGTGAATTGCTGCTGCTAGCCGGTTCATTTGCTTACGCGCTGTATGGCGTGCTACTGAAAAAGTGGCAACTGCCCTTTTCCACTTGGCAATCGGTCTACGTGCAGATTTTGTTCGGTATCGTCATGCTGCTACCTAACTTTCTGTCGGCGACCAATGCACCAATCAATTCGGCAACACTGCCACTGATTTTGTACGCGGGGATCCCGGCATCAGTACTGGCCCCCTACCTGTGGCTGCAATCAGTACGCTTTTTGGGTGCGAGTAAGACCGCTATTTTTATGAACTTCTTGCCGGTCTTTACGGCCATGATCGCGATGAGTCTGCTCGGAGAAAAGCTGGAGCATTACCATGTCGTGGGCGGATTAATTACCTTATGCGGCGTTATTTTGTCACAAACCTTGCGCAAACCGGTTGGTCGCTTACGTCCTTCACCGCGCGTCACGGATAGCAAATAAGTCAGGCGTATTTATCCATGATATTGCCTTAGCCGCCATTATTGCAGCTAAGAATGGCTGTTATATCTAACCGGAGCTTAGCTCCGGTTTTTTTATCCCTCGGACACCTGCTCGTAATTCTTTTCCCCCAAGCGACCAATCTATCTATATAGCCACATAGCCACATAGCCACGTAAAAATTAACCACGTGAAAAGCATGTTGCTGAATTGATGTCCGTCACAATTATGTCTGTTCTCTAACCTCATGAAAAAATTGTATTAATGTTAGCCGCATCTCAATCACGTAACCTGACAGTTCGGCCAATTGATCGAGAACAAACAAGACGTAAACAATTATTACAGTTACAAAACCGATCTCTATCATTCAACACTGAAGCATTAGGTCTGTTTTTTTGAGCCTATCAACAGCCCACCCAGAACAATGACGAGGTCCTGTTACGACGTTGGACTTACTTCAGGGAGTGATGATCGTGAAACTAAATACAACATCAATAACAACGGGCCTCGCCCTTTTTCTTACCGGAACTCTCCTTTGTAGCTCGGCCTTGGCACAAGTCGAAGCCCGCAATGACAAGTTTGCCGACGCACATCAGCCACAGTATCAAAGCTGGAGCCAAACCCAACAAAGCAGCGAACGCGCAGATGCGTTAGCAGAAGATCCCAATATGGTGATTTTGTGGGCCGGTTACCCTTTTGCCAAAGATTACAACAAACCACGTGGCCACTATTACGCATTAACCGATGTGCGTGACACACTGCGTACCGGTGCGCCAAAAACCGCAGAAGATGGCCCATTACCGATGGCATGCTGGAGCTGTAAAAGCCCTGATGTTGCTCGGATGATTGAAAGCGAAGGCGAAGATGCCTACTTCAAGGGAATGTGGGCCAAAGGCGGCCCTGAAATCGTTAATAGCATTGGCTGTGCCGATTGCCACGCGACAGACAGCCAAGAATTCAAAGACGGCAAACCGGCACTGCACCTTTCCCGCCCTTATGCTAGCCGCGCGATGGATGCCATCCACATGCCGTTTGCCAAGCAAGGTCGCTTCGATCAGCAAGCTCAAGTGTGCGGACAATGCCACGTAGAATATTATTTCTCCGGCGATAACAAAGCAGTCAAATTCCCTTGGGATAACGGCACATCAGCCGATGCCATGGCGGAATACTACGATGAGCTCGGTTTTAAAGATTGGGTTCATGGCTTATCAAAAACACCGATGCTAAAAGCCCAGCATCCTGAATATGAAACTTGGCAAGCCGGTATTCACGGTAAAAACAACGTCGGTTGTGTAGATTGCCACATGCCTAAAGTTCAAGGCCAAGACGGCAAACTGTATACCGATCATAAAGTGGGTAACCCATTTGACCGCTTCGATCAGACCTGCGCCAACTGCCACACCCAAAGCAAAGAGATGCTGCAAGGTGTAGTGAAAGAACGTAAAGAAGCTATCAATACTCTGAAACTGAAAGTCGAGCAGCAACTGGTGCATGCACACTTTGAAGCCAAAGCCGCTTGGGATGCCGGTGCCACCGAAGAGCAAATGCAGCCAATTTTGCAAGACATCCGTCAAGCACAGTGGCGCTGGGATTACGCCATAGCCTCACACGGCGTACACATGCATGCGCCTGATATTGCACTGAAAACTCTAGGCGATGCGCTGAACTTGGCGGCAGATGCGCGCACTAAACTGGCACGCTTACTGGCCACTAAAGGCATTACCGGTGAAATTCCGTTACCTGACATCAGCACCAAAGAGAAAGCACAAGCCGCGCTGGGCATGGATATGAAGCAATTCATCAGTGACAAACAGCAATTCCTGAAAACGACCGTTCCGGCTTGGGAAAAAGAGGCCAAAGACGCTGGCCGTCTGAGTCAATAAGTCAGGAATGATGGGCTCTGCTACGCAGAGCCCACAAGGATGAGGAGATCATGATGAAACTGCTAAAGCCCTGTCTATTAGTGCTTTCCCTGCTTACGGGCGTGCTGCTGTCCTACGTGCCCGTCTCTTTTGTGCAGGCGCAAGACGTTGCCATGCCAAACATAACCGCCACAACACCCGCACCAACACCCGCATTAGTGCAGCCCCAACGCGATCCGAACTATGCCTGTACGCAGTGCCATAAAAAAGAGAGTGAACAGATGCATGGTAAACATGCGTCTGTGGTTAATCCCAACAATCTAGGGCCGGTGACTTGCACCAACTGTCATGGCAATCCATCAGCTCGCCATCGCGAAGGCGTTAACGATGTGATGGTGTTTACCGATGAAAACATGCCACTGGATCAACGCAACGGTGTCTGCCTGAGCTGCCACGAGCCTGACAATCTGCGTAAAACCTTCTGGGCGCACGATGTGCATGTCACCAAAACGGCCTGCACTAACTGTCATCAGTTGCATACGGCAACCGAGCCGATGATGGGGATCAGCGATAAGGCCCGTATCGGGCTGTGTGTCGACTGCCACAGCCAGCAGCATGCAGAAAAAGCGGCGTCAGTATCTGGCGTTAAGGAGTCACCATGAGCTGCTCCCGCCGCCGTTTTTTAACCGGAGTCGGTACGGGTGCGGTGATCATGATGACTAGCCCGGCCTACACACTGACCACCACGGTCGCTGACGATGGGCGTCGGTTGGGGATGTTGCATGACGAAACGGCCTGTATCGGCTGCACCGCCTGTATGGACGCCTGTCGTGAAACCAACCATGTCCCCGAGGGCGTTTCGCGCTTACAGATTGTCCGCAAAGGTCCGATTGGGGAGTTTCCCGACGCGCGTTATCACTTTTACCGTCACTCATGTCAGCACTGTGATAACGCACCTTGCGTGTTGGTCTGCCCGACTGGCGCATCCCATGTAGATCTGAAAACTGGCATTGTTGATGTCAATGCCGATCTGTGTGTCGGCTGTCAGTACTGTATCGCAGCCTGTCCGTATCGCGTGCGCTTTATCAACCCGCAAACGAAAGTGGCCGACAAGTGTGATTTTTGTCGTCATACCAATCTGGCGCGAGGTCAGCTGCCCGCTTGTGTACAAAGCTGCCCAACGCACGCCCTCACCTTCGGTGATTTGGACGATCCGAAAAGCGCTATTAACCAAAAATTACAGCAACTACCGACTTACCGTTCGAAAGCGCATCTGGGTACTGAACCCAAGATGTACCGCGTTCCTGCGCCGGGTAGCGGCGAGGAGCTAAATATCGGACGTGATGGTATACCGGCCGGTTTTGTAAACGGCAAACACAACGGGGAGATTCAGTCATGACGCTACCTGTAGATCCGTTTCACTTTCCTTCACTGGTGTGGGACTGGCCAATTGCCATTTATCTGTTCTTGCTGGGGATCTCTGCAGGAAGCGTGACCTTCGCCGTCTTGCTCAAGCGTAAATCACTGGGTGAGCAAGCATCCACACATGGCATCATCAAAGCAGCAGCTCTGCTCGGGCCCGGCGCGGTAATTTTAGGCTTGCTGATCCTGATATTTCACCTGACACGTCCGTGGACGTTCTGGAAACTGATGTTCAACTATCAGTTCAACTCGGTGATGTCGATGGGGGTAATGCTGTTTCAGATTTATATGGGCGTGTTGTTCGTCTGGCTTGGCGGTGTTTTTGCGCGCGAACTGATCACCCTGCGCCAACATTGGCTCGGCGAGCGATTGAACATACTCGATACGCTTTTGCGTGCACTACCGCGTACCGAGAAAGTCACTGAACCATTACTCCTGTTACTGGCAGTTTTGCTCGGTGCTTACACTGGCTTTTTACTCTCGGCGCTGAAAAGTTACCCCATGCTGAATAATCCGGTTCTGCCAGTGCTCTTTCTGGTCTCCGGTTTAAGCTCGGGAATCGCCAGCTGCATTGTGCTCGCCACTAGCTTATTTAAAACCCCTGCAGATGATCATGGGATTCATTTCCTACACCGCTTTGAAACGCCACTTATCTTGACTGAAGCATTGCTCCTGCTCTGCTTTTTCACCGGTCTGTGGTTCGGTGACGGACAAAAAGTGATTGCCATGACCAGTGCCATCGGCGGCGGTTTTTGGTCTAACGTGTTCTGGTTCGGCGTAGTCGGTCTAGGCTTACTCACCCCACTCATATTGGGGCGATTACTTCCGGGGAAAGGGCTGACAAAACTGCTGCTGATCGGCTGCTGTAGCCTGACCGGTATTTTGCTTCTGCGCTACTTCATTTTGTACGCCGGACAAATGACTGTCGCCTAACAAACCGTAGCCGAACAAAATGCATCTGTTACCTCATTGGTGGATCTGTATTCGGGAGTGCGCAGCACTCCCGTCCTGCTTGAATATCTCTATTGCGGAGCCGCTAAATGCTGCCTGAATTGGCTCTCATCTGTTTGCTGTTAATCCCGATTTTAGCGCTCTGGAGTGGGCTATTACCTTGGCTACCCGCCCGAAGCGGCGCAGTACGCCTCGCCCCAGCACTGAGTCTGCTGCTGGTACTATTGACCGCTACTAGCCTTCTACTGCTGGCATACAGTTTTCTCAACGATGATTTTACGTTGCGCTATGTGGCACAACACAGCAATAGCCGCTTGCCTTGGCCGTTCAAGTTGGCGGCAGTCTGGGGTGGGCATGAAGGCTCATTGCTGTTCTTCTTATTTGCACTAACACTGTGGAATCTGCGATTGTGGTTTATTGCGCAGCCGGTGGTCACGAAAATGCGTGCGCAAAGCATTATGGGCTGGCTGATTATGCTGATTAGCCTGTTTTTGCTGGCTGAAAGCAACCCTTTCACGCGCGTGTTTCCGCCCCCTTTTGAAGGTCGCGATCTCAACCCGATGTTGCAAGATATCGCGCTCATTTTACACCCGCCGCTGCTCTATCTTGGTTATGTGGGATTTGCGGCCAGCTTCGCTCTGGGGATCACCGCGCTGTGGGAACAACGCTTAGATACACAGTTAGTTAAAGAATGGCGACCACTGACACGCACCGCGTGGGGCTGGCTCACCGCGGGGATCGCTTTAGGTGCGTGGTGGGCATACCACGAGCTCGGCTGGGGCGGCTGGTGGTTCTGGGACCCCGTAGAAAACGCCTCATTACTGCCGTGGCTACTCGGTACCGCTTTACTGCATGCACAACTGGCCTTTATGCGTAATGGAAGCTTGCGCCACACGTTGATCTTATTGGCGCTGGTGACTTTTCTCATGAGCCTGCTGGGAACCTTTATTGTACGTGCGGGAATTATGGGCTCAGTACACGCCTTCAGTGCAGAAAGTGGCCGCAATAATGCACTGCTGCTGATTCTAGGCCTGAGCACTCTCGCTGCACTGCTAATCTATGGCTGGCGTAGCCCATTTTTGTCCACCAGTGACCCCATCACGCCTCAGCTATCACATCCACACTCATCCGGACGTGAAAACGGGCTACGTATCGCTGTGCTTTTGCCCGTTATCGCTGCGGTAGTAGTGATGCTCGGTACCTTTTATCCGCTTTTTTATGCGTTAAGTGGTTCAGGTGCGCTCTCTGTCGGTGCACCTTACTTTAATTTGCTGTTTGTGCCGTTAGTATTTTTATGTTTGTTAGCCCTCATCGTTTTTCCGGCCATTCGCAACGCTTCCGGCTTACCGCCAATTCGGGCTTGGCTGTGGTTATTACTCGCTTTGCCGCTAGTGTTTTGGATCAACGGCACACCTCATTGGCACACGCTTACGGCGTTTATTGGCTCACTAATGGCGGTCTGGTTAATACTGACTACCCTACAAGCACTCTGGTTCGACAAATTAAAGCGCGGACATTTAGCGCATCTGGCCTTAGCCATTACCGTCTTAGGCGCCAGCCAATTGGCCGGATATAGCCATGAGCGCGGTGCGCTGCTGAGTATTGGGCAAAGCGTATCAGTCGGCCAATATGAGCTGCGTTTAGATGCCATTACGCCCGAGCTCGGCCCTAATTTCACTGCGGAACGCTACCATCTCACTGCACTGCAAAACGGCAAAGTATTAGGGAATCTCTATCCTGAACGGCGCCATTACAGCGTGCGTGCAATGCAAATGAATGAAACCGGTATTTTGCCGCTTGGCAGCGGGGATTTATATGCCGTGCCTGGGGAAAAGCGCGCACAGCAAATCGCCTTACGGGTGGCGCACAAACCGGGAAGTCGTTGGTTATGGCTGGGTGGAATATTGCTGACTATCGCAGGGCTACTCCCCCTGCGTCGTCGTAAAACAACCGACGAATGCAATGAGGAGGCCGTATGTCCGGAATAAAACGTTGGCTTCCTCTACTGGCCGGCGGTCTGTTTTTACTGTTACTGCTATGGGCGCTTTACCCTGCGAGTTCACCAGTGACCAAGCAGACCTCAATCGGCATTCTACCCCCGTTGACGTTAACCACACTCAACGGCGAATCGCTCACAACCGATACCCTGCTCGGACAACCTTTTTTGCTCAATGTCTGGGCCAGTTGGTGCACCAATTGCCGTAAAGAGCATGCACTGCTGCAAACACTCAGCGGTCAGCTCCCCATTATCGGATTAAACTACCGTGACACGCCTGACGCTGCAAAAGGATGGCTACACAGCGTAGGCGACCCCTATTCTCGTGTTATTGATGACCAACAAGGTCAAGCTGCGTTAGCGCTTGGCGTTATCGGCACGCCGGAAAGCTGGCTGATCGGCCCACATGGTGAGGTATTAGCACGCTATGTGGGACCACTCACATCTGATATCTGGCAAACACAATTTTTGCCGCACTTATCCGCAAACCGAACAAAGGAGACTGCGCAGTGAAGCCACGCCAGCTACTTCTTATCGTTCTCTTTGCTAACGCTTTCGTTAACAACAGCTTCAGTGTTAACAGTGCACTGGCAGCCCCAAGCAAATACGTGACAACGTCACCTAATCGGATAATTTCGGAAATACCGGCAACGTCAACATCGGTAGAAAAACCTCAATCATCAGAACTCTCTCACACTCCCAAAGAGCTCGAAATTCGCTTTGCCTCACCGGAGCAAGCTGAACGCGCCAATCAGTTGGCCGCCAGTTTGCGCTGCCCATCATGTCAAAATCAAAATTTGCTGGAATCCAATTCGGTGCTAGCACGCGATCTGCAGCTCGAAGTTTTTCGGCGCGTGGCAGCCGGTGACAGTGATGATGAGATCCGCCGTAGCCTTATTGCCCGCTATGGCGATTTCGTGACTTATCGTACGCCCCTGAAAACCAGCACCTTACTGTTATGGGGCACCCCACCGCTGTTGCTACTGATCGCCGCTATACGGCTCTTTTATCGCCGCAAGCGCAAATCGCTACCGGCATTGGCTACGCATTTGTCTCAACAAACGGCAAAGACACCCGCAACATCAAGCAGCGCATCATCACTTTCCGTGCTGTTAGTCATCGTGTTGGTCGCATCGGCTATGCTCGGTGTTGGCTCCGGCTATCAGCGATTGGGGCATTGGGACGCGTGGCGTAACTGGCAAGCCAATCCCGATCCGTTACAGCATCTTGATGGCGCAGCACTGCGCAGTGCTGCGGGAGTGCGATTACATGAGCGCATCAATCAAGACCCGCGCGATAAAGAGGCATGGGCCGAACTGGCGCAGTGGCTGCTGTATCAAAACCGCTTCGACGAATCGTTGTGGGCCTACGAGCGCTTAGCTCAACTTGAGGGAGAAACTAGTGCAGCAACCTTAGCGGCGCGGGCTACCGTGATGTATTACCGCGATGGACAGCAAATGAGCGCCGCCGTTAAGCGAGAGCTCGCACAGGCGCTGACGCAAGACCCTGGTGAAGTCACGGCACTAATGCTGTTCGCCTCAGATCACTTCCTCAACGGACGCTATCGAGAAGCCACAGCACTGTGGCAGCAACTGTTAGATGAAGGCCGCCCACGACTTAATCGCGAAGCAGTAACTCAAGCATTGCAGACGGCGCGCGCACTCGGTGGACGCTAATTATCGCTATGTGTCTGAGAGCTTAGCACTATCCGCATTTTTGCCATGCCAATCAGCCAAAAACAAAGAGGGAGCCTAGCTCCCTCTCTTTGTATAAACCGGTATCACGCATCACTGCAATAATGGCTTACGCCAAAATAGCGATCAGCCCATAGGTGATGATCATCGCCAATGAACCCACAGTGGTGATCAGCGCCCAGCGTAAATTGGTATCCATATCCCTACTCCTTCTTGCTCGTGTCGTCTTGCGACAGTGTTCTTGCAACTGTGCTCTTACCGCGTTGTTAGTTCTTATAGCTCTATTAGCTATTGCTCGCTGATAGAGCTGTCCGGCTGGCTATTTGTGCTTATACATCGTCCTGACAAAGCACGAACACCACCTCACTGAGTTGTAGTTTAGCGCCTTAATCACCTTGTGTCTTTTTTGTTAATGTGCGTTTCATCACCAATAAAGAATGATACAATCACGCAACCTTATGACCAGTTTATCATCGAGAATAAATCGCCATAAATGCCATAACTAAAGAGAATGGATAATCCGGTCTTAGAACCTATCCCTGTAGGCGCTTAACACTGAATAAGAATGGACAACGGTATGCGACGGATCATTTCACTGATTACCCTCACACTGGCTTCTGCCACCAGCTTCACCGCACAAGCAGCACTGGATCAGACGTGTTTGACTGAGAAATATGCAGCATTTGTCAAAGCATCAGACAGCTGGTACGCCTCACTGCTGGGTAAAGTTACCGAACAACATCCAGATCTGGCCGAGGCCGGCAAACAGTTTCTGGCCGAACGTACCCATTACTTTGAGCGCAACTTTACTGCAGTGCGTTGGTACTTGAATCATGAGCCGGGGAAATTGGCTTTAGATAAACCGGTCAACGAATGGCTCACTCTGGATACTGCCAGTGCTGATTTACTCAGCACACAAAGCAAGGAATTTGCCGCTCAAAATGAGCAAGTTTTTAATGATCGGGTATTGAAACCCAATCCACAGAATTATGCCTTACGCGCAGCCTTTGCCGACTTGCTCACTCATCCGGAAAATGTGAAGGCCAGTCTGGAAGCATACAATAACGCGATGGAAAAAATTGAAAGTCAGGTTTGTCGCAAAGAATAAAGAGAAAAGCGTGACGATTTCATTAACCGCGATAGCGAATAACGCTGAATAAAACCCTCCTGAACCGCTATAAACATGCATCGACATGCATGCAAATAGCGGTTTTTCGCATCACATAGGTAAAAATCACACAAATTTTCTCTTTTCCGCTTCCAGAATAGATCATTCTAAGAGAAAATGATCTTTTGGATGTTCGACATCGGGCAACGTTCTGTGCAGTGGTTGGCTAAATCAGCATTTATTGTTGCGCAAATCAGCAACGGTATGCGATAAAACAGCAAACGCTTTCGTTATCATAATTGATAATTACACCAACATCGAAGACAGACAACGGTTCACCTCTGCCCGTGTCTTGATGCTCGCTCAATCAGGAGTTTCTTTTATTCATGGCAACGATCAAAGATGTCGCCAAGCTTGCGGATGTTTCTACCACCACCGTATCGCACGTGATTAATAAAACACGTTTTGTGGCGGAAGAAACACGAAACCGTGTATGGGAAGCGGTAAAAGAACTGCATTATTCACCCAGTGCGGTTGCCCGAAGCCTAAAAGTTAATCATACCAAGTCTATCGGTATGATTGTGACTACCAGTGACACCCCCTATTTTGCCGAAATTGTGCAATCGGTGGAGGAGCACTGCTACCGTAAGGGCTATACCCTGTTCCTGTGTAACTCACAGAATAACGTGGAAAAACAGCGTGCTTATCTGGCGATGCTGGCACAAAAACGTGTCGATGGCTTGCTGGTAATGTGCTCTGAGTACAACTCTCAGCTGCTGGAGCTGCTGGAAAACTATCGCACTATCCCGATGGTGGTAATGGATTGGGGCCCAACTGACAGCGCTTATACTGATCGTATTCAGGATAACAGCTTCGATGGCGGCTATCTGGCAACCAAATACCTGATTGATCGCGGCCACCGTGATATCGGTGTGATCACTGGTCAGATGAACAAAACCACCACCAAAACGCGCTATGATGGCTTCTTAAAAGCCATGAACGATGCGGGTTTGAGTGTGCGTGATGAGTGGGTTGCAGAAGGTAACTTTGAACCAGAATCCGGCCATATTGCGATGAGCCATATTCTGCAAAATGCTCAGCATCCAACCGCAGTATTCTGTTTTAACGATACAATGGCCATGGGCGCAATTTGCGCTGCCGGTGAACAAGGTCTGCGTATTCCGCAGGATATCTCGATCATCGGTTATGACAACATTCGTGATGCGCGTTTCTTCTCGCCACCATTGACTACGATTCACCAGCCAAAAGCGCGTCTGGGCGCGATGGCGTTTGATATGCTGATTGACCGCATTATCAATAAGCGTGAAGGTGGACAAGTGATTGAACTGCATCCTGAGCTGGTCGCTCGCGGCTCGGTGATTGACGGTCCACACAAAGGCTAAATAAGCAGCCACATCAATGCTGCTTAATACGTAAACAGCAAGCTTATATGAGCTTGCTGTTTTATTATCTCTCGCCCCTCTCTCGCTTCCTTTTCCTAAAAAAATCCCCACGTCCCCCTCTGGACAGATAATTACAACAACTGTATATATATACATATATTACAGGAGGTATTCTCATGCGTGTTGAAGTCTCAATTGATCGGAATCTGTCTTTACCGGCACATTTTGAACAGCGGCTCCACTCCGTTCTCAGCGAGCAGTTGAACCGTTATTTTGATGAACCTAGCGTATTGATTAAACGCGGTGCTAACGGCCTTTCCGTTTCTCGCGCCACGAAAGAAGAACGGGAAAGAGTCGAAGAGATCTTACAAGAAGTTTGGGAAAGTGCCGATGAATGGCTCGAAGAATAAATAGCATAAATTTCTGAACACTTAATTTTGTCTTAAGTATCGTTTTTTATTCTTGCTCATAACACCACATGGAGGCGTTATGAGCATATCAGGTTATTTTCCTTATTCGCTGCAGATTGCACGCAGCCGCCAACAGCAAGAGCCGCTGAAACAGTTTATTCAAGCGGCCTATACCCGTGAATTCTCTGCCTCTATCCCCCACTTTTTGCCCTTGCTGCTCGGGTTGTATGACGAGCACGATTTGCTGATTGGCGCTTGTGGCGTCAATCCTGCTGCCAGCGGCCCGCTCTATCTGGAGCACTACCTAAACGCGCCCGTTGAAGAGATCATCTCCAAGCGATTGGCCGAATCCAGTGAGCAGTCTCAATCTACCACTGACTTGCCGCACATCACACGATCACAAATTGCTGAAATCGGTAATCTGGCGGTTAGTAGCCCAGGTGATGGTCGATTACTGTTTGCCGCAATATGCCGTTTTTTACTGGCCGATGGTTACCCATGGGTGACATTTACCGGTACCCAGAAGCTGCGTAACAGTTTGCATCGCTTGCATCTGAATCCGCTGGTGTTAGCGGAAGCGCATGCCGAACAAGTGGGCAGCGATGCTGGCGCATGGGGGAATTATTACCACTGCGCACCGCAAGTGATGGCGGGGAATATCCATGATGGGCTGGAAGTATTAACTCGCATTTCGCCGTCTGTGCGCCTGATGCCTTCGCCAACCATTTCCTCGCTGATCATGCCCGGCTTTCCTCTGGTATGGGGGGCATGCTAATGGAGATGCTCCTGTTCACTACCATCCGTCAGCATGCGCAGCACTCTCCTGAGCGCATTGCACTGCAAGATGCACAGCATTCGCTGACTTACGCCCAGCTCTGGCAACGCATTCAACTGCGCGCCGCCGAGCTGCAAGCACATCACGTCCGCCGTTTAGCGATAGCACTGGATAACGGTATCGAATGGGCGCTAACCGATCTCAGTGCCTTGTATGCGGGTATTACCGTCATCCCGGTACCGCACTTCTTCTCAGCCAGCCAACAAGAATGGCTGCTGCGCACCAGTCAAACCGACAGTCTGCTGACCTCAGCCAGCAGCGATTGGTCGAGTGCCGGCATTTTAACGCCCGCGATAGATTCAGAAGATTCAGATACAGCATCTTCCACATCAGTCGGCGTTAGCTCGCCACTCAATCTGTTACAGCGTCACTTGCCACAGGATCATGCACCGCATCACCAATGCGATGGGCGCTCCATAAAGGCGGAGCGCCCCTCTCAAGTGGATGCTAAAGAGTTTACCGCTAAGATCACCTTTACCTCTGGCACAACCGGACAGCCGAAAGGCGTGTGTTTAAGCAATCAACACCTGATGCGCACGACCCAAGCACTGGCTGACGCGGTCAGCGCGCTGGATATTCAACGTCACCTGACCGTATTGCCACTGACGACGTTGCTCGAAAATATCACCGGTTTGTATGTTCCGTTATTACTTGGCGCCACGAGCCTGCTGCCATCATTAGCAGAGATTGGTTTTCAAGGCTCCAGCCGGTTAGAACCGCAACAATTTTTGCGTTGCCTGCAAACATTTCGTCCGCACAGCATGGTGTTAGTGCCGGAATTACTTCGGTTGTTATTGTCCTTAGTTCCCGCAGCCGCCGATAGCCTGAGCGAGCTGCGATTTATCGCCGTGGGCGGCGGACGGGTTGCTGCTAGTTTGTTGCAACAAGCGCAACAGCTAAACCTGCCGGTATATCAGGGCTACGGCTTATCAGAATGCGGCTCGGTCGTTTCCCTCAATACGCCACAAGAAAACTGCCTTGGCTCAGCGGGTCGTCCACTGCCGCATTGTCGTGTACGTTTGGCGGATGACGGCGAAATTCTGGTCAGTGGCGCGGTGATGCAAGGCTATTTGCTCGCCGAGCAGACTCACACAGACTCATCGAATGCGACAGAAGCAGCAAACCCTGCTGACAACGCCCCTGTCCATGTACATGAAATCGCCACCGGTGATCTGGGCTATCTAGATGACAACGGCTTTTTGCACATCACCGGACGCAAAAAGAATGTCCAGATCAACGCGTTTGGCCGCAACTTCTCCCCAGAGTGGATTGAGTCCGAAGCGCAAATTTGCCCCGCCATTCGCGCGCTGGTGCTGTATGGCGATGCCCTTCCCAGCAATGTTGCTCTGATTGATGTGATGCCGGGGCAAGAGCACGCCCTTGCCGCCCAACTCAGCGCCCTGAATCAGGGGCTGCCCGATTATGCCCAGATTTCACACTGGATTGTCGCTGAGCCGCCGCTGTCAGCGAATCCAGATTGGTTTACTCGCAACGGTCGTCCACGCCGCGACGTTATCTTTCAACACTATCAGGATCAGATAGTTCGTCTGGCCACAGGAGATGCACAATGAGCTTCTATCAGCAATTACAACAAGCCACCGCCACTGAACGGGCTCACTTACTGCAAGCTCCGATTATTGCGGCCAGCCTTAACGGTGACATCACATTAGCCCAATATCATGCATTCCTGACGCAAGCCTTTCATCATGTTCGCCACACCGTGCCATTACTGATGGCCGCCGGTAGCAGACTGACCGGTGAACAAGAGTGGCTGCGCGATGCCATTGCCGAATATATCGAAGAAGAGTTAGGCCACCAGCGCTGGATTTTGGATGACATCCGCCACAGCCACGGTGAGGCCGAAAGCGCTGAGCACTCGCGTCCTTCACTGCCCATCGAGCTGATGGTCTCATTCTTATATGACCAGATCCAACGTCATAACCCATTGAGTTTATTTGGCATGGTGTTGGTTCTGGAAGGCACCAGTGTGTCGTTAGCCACCCACGTAGCCGCGCACATCCAACAGCACCTACAGCTGCCCGCTGAAGCCATGAGCTACCTGACTTCGCATGGCGCGCTGGATCAGTCGCACTTGGTCTTTTTTGCTGGTTTGATGGACAAAATCACCGATCCACAAGATCAGGCTGACATCATCCACGCCGCGCGCGTTGTGTATCAACTGTACGGTGCGATGTTGCATCAACTCACCACCACTCGCGCCCCCTTGCCCGAGGAGATGTTGTCATGAAATTGCACAACCTGCGCATTTTGCTCACTGGTGCCAGTGGTGGTATTGGCAGTGAGCTCGCCAGACAGTTGGCAGAACAACAAAACTCGCTGATCTTACTGGGGCGCGATCTGAGCGCGCTGGAAAAATTGCGTCGATCCCTGCCAAATCCTGAGCAGCACCAGTGCTTGAGCGTGGATCTGACCGATCAACGCCAGATCTTGGCCTTGGCTAGCGCGGATGAATTGCAAGCCGGTATCGATATCCTGATCAATAACGCAGGCACCAGTCACTTCGCGTGGCTTGAAGATCAGAGCCCACATCAGATTAACGCCCAACTTTCATTGAATCTGAGCGCCCCGATACTGCTGACTCGCACACTGCTGCCGCTGCTGCATCGTCCCGGTAAAATTCTCAATGTTGGATCGAGTTTTGGTGGGATCGGCTACCCCGGTTACAGCGTATACTGCGCCGCCAAATTTGGTCTGCACGGTTTTAGTCAGGCGCTAGCCCGTGAGCTACACGGCAGTGGGATTGATGTCTGTTATATCGCCCCACGCGCCACACGCACGGATCTCAATAGCCCTGCCGTCTATGCCATGAATGCCGAACTCGGTAATCACACTGACAGTGTGGAGTCTGTCGCTGCCGCCGTGATTAACGCTTTACAAGATTCAACGCGTAGCCGCTGGCTTGGCTGGCCAGAAAAGCTGTTTGTCCGCATCAATGCCCTGCTGCCACGCGTGGTGGATCGCGCCATTGCTGCTCGCCATGCGGTGATCGCCCGTTACGCACGCCAAACGTTAGCGCCCATTTTAACGCCAACTGAGCTGCAACAGGCCGCTCTGAAGCACGATCTGAAGCATAAGGAGTCTTGAGATGAAATCAGCCTTACCTCTGCTGGCAACCCTCCTCGCTACATTCGGCGGGATCAGTCACAGCGCTGCTAACACGGCAGCGAACACCACTGCCGACACGACATTACAAACCCTGCAAACCCGCTGGGCAGAATGCCAGTATCAAACATTGACCATGAACCGTGAAAAATGCCTGACAACGCTGACTGAGCAGGCCAAGGCCGATGTCAAAAAATACCCCGAGCGCACGGATTTACTAATCTGGAGTGCCATCATCGAAAGTTCGCTCGCCGGTGATCGCGGCGGTTTAGGTGCACTGGGTTTGGTCAAGGAAGCCAAAGCCTCTTTGGAAAAAGCGTTGAAACAAAACCCGAATGCTCTCGATGGCTCCGCCTATACCAGTCTCGGCTCACTCTATTACAAAGTGCCTGGCTGGCCAGTGGGTTTTGGCGATGATGAACAGGCCGAACGTTTGCTGAAAAAAGCACTGGCGATCAACCCGAACGGTATCGATCCCAACTATTTCTACGGTGATTTTCTGTTAGAACAAGGCAATAAAGCGCAAGCCAAAGTCTACCTACAAAAAGCACTGCAAGCCCCCAATCGCCCGGGACGTGAATTGGCCGACAAAGGACGGCGGTATGAAATCCAGCAAAAACTGGATAAACTCTGAACATAGAGCATGTTAAGGATAGCAACACGACAGGAGTCAGAACCATGCGGATCTTGCTAGTAGAAGATGACCCGATGCTGGGCGATGGCATTGCTGACGGCCTACGCCAGCACGGGTTTACCGTGGACTGGCTCACTTGTGGTTTACCGGTCGCCACCACATTGGCCGCAGAATCTTTTGCGGCCGTGATCTTAGATCTGACCCTGCCCGACATCGACGGCCTACAAGTGCTGCGCCGTCTACGTCGTGACGGCAGCACCGTTCCAGTGCTGATCCTGACCGCACGCGATGCTCTGGATGACAGAGTCACTGGCCTCGATGCCGGTGCGGATGATTACCTGCCCAAACCCTTTGCCATGAAAGAGCTGATCTCGCGCTTGCGCGCGCTGGTCAGGCGCAGCAAAGGCGTCATTCAACCCGAGTTGCGCCATGGCGCGATTTGCCTGTTCCCTGAAGCGCAGCAAGCAACCTTTAACGACCAACCTGTGACACTCACTCGGCAAGAATTTCGCCTGTTAGAAGAGCTGCTACTGCACTGTGGCCGCGTGATGACCAAAGAGCTCTTGGAGCAAAGCCTGTATGGCTGGAGTGACGGCGTAGAAAGCAATGCCATCGAGGTGCATATCCATCACTTGCGCAAAAAGTTCTATCCGGAATTGATCCGCAATATTCGTGGTGTCGGTTATATCGTTGAGGCTCTGCCGAGCCGACCAGCCACCAGCACTGTTTCGCCATCGTGAGCTGATGATGATGAAAAATCGTGCCCGTTCGATTCGCCGCTTTCTGCTGACCAGCGTCTTGCTGATCGTCAGCTCCGTGCTCAGCGTCAGTGCGCTGCTCGGCTATCGTGATGCTAATCATGAAACCGAAGAGCTGTTTGATGCGCGGCTAGCCCAATCAGCCCGGATTACCTTACGTTTACTGACCCAATACCTTGAGCTGCACCCCAATATCCCCGCGGGCGGTGAGATTTATCCTGACTGGCATCCGGCTACAACAGCCTCAACCTCAACCACAGCCATAGCCATAGCACCGCGCTCGTCCAGCAGCAATGTCAGCACCAGCAAGCCGGATGACGACGAGAGTGACGAAGCAACTCCCGAAGGCCATCAGTATGAGCGCAAACTCTACTTTCAGCTCTACGATCAACACGGCGATATTTTGCTGCGCTCACCCGGCGCTCCAGACTCACGACTGTCAGCACCCCAAGCCGGTTTTGCCACCACCGATAACAACGGGAAAGCTTGGCGCACCTTTACCCTTGCCGATGCGCAACAACAGCGCTGGTTGGTGGTGGGCGAACACAGCGATATTCGCCGTGAATTAGCCGATAAAATCGCACTACGCACTATTCAGCCCCTATTACTGACCTTGCCACTGCTGCTGATCATGCTGTGGCTAGCGATTTTACACGCTCTTTCGCCACTGACACGGTTGACCAATGCCATCAGTGAGCGTCATCCGGATAACTTGCGCCCATTACAGCCGCGTGAAACCACCGATGAGTTGCAGCCGCTGATCAATGAAATCAACCGCCTTATGGCAACCGTTGAAGAGACGCTGGCGCGGGAAAAACAGTTTACGAACGAAGCGGCGCATGAATTACGCACCCCACTCGCGGTATTGGCGCTGCACTGTGAAAATGCCCTGCAAGCAGACACGCCCGCCCAGCGAGAACTGGCCATGCACAAGATGCAACTGGCGTTACAGCGTAGCGAACGCATGATCCAGCAGCTGCTCACTCTCGCCAGACTGGAAAACCAAAATGCAGTTTCGCACCACGAGGCCGTCGCCTTATTACCTTTGCTGCGCACTTGCATCGCTCAGTTAGCGCCGCTGGCCCTGCAAAAAGAGCAAGACATTGATTTTGTCTGTATCCCTGCCAATGCCGCCCCCGTTATCTGTGGTCAACCCGTTTTGCTGGACATCCTGTTTTCCAACATTTTAGATAACGCCATGCGCTATACCGGAATCGGCGGCAAAATAGATATCGTGCTGGAGCAAAAAAATGGCTCGGTTAGCGTGACAATTCAGGACAACGGCCCCGGCCTTAGCGAGGAAGCGTTACGCCGCATTTGCGAACGTTTTTATCGCGCCAACGCAGATCTGGCGCAATCCTCTTCATCCGCGGAAATCACACGCATTGGCGGTGCTGGTCTGGGGATGGCCATTGTGCAAAATATCGCGCGTCACCATGGCGCAACCTTGCAAATTACCAACCGCCCCTCAGAGACCGCAGAGCGTGATGGGCTGAGTGTTTGTCTGTCATTTTCACGTTTAGCGCTGGCCAGCAGTGAGCCAGAAAATACCGCTAACGTACCTAACACTCGCTCATCTCCCCCTCAGCTAAAGGGAAACTAAAGGGAAATTTTGCCGCTTCGCAATTCGGCCTTAAGGTTAATCACCACAAGCAGCTGACAAATAGCGTAAACGCGATATATTTACTTACCTTAACCAACGATTTTTCATCGTTAAGCACAAAAACACATACCGGATTGTCTTATTCTACTTGCATGTCGTTAATCTGATTAAAGGTGTCACAATGAAACTCTATCAGGCGCAACTTGCAGACATTCATAAACTGGCTCCGTTGTATGTCATGTATCGGCAGGAACGGCATATCCATTCGGAAATCGAGACCATTGAAGACTTCCTTCATGAGCGTCTGGCCAGAAACGATATTGTTATCTTCTACACCGAAACCGGCCAAGGTGAAGTGACCGGCTTCGTTCAGCTAAACCCGATGTTCAGTGCTGTAGAGCTCAAACGCATCTGGTTGCTGTATGACTTGTACGCTAAAGAAGAGGTGCGCGCACAAGTGACCGAACACCTGCTGGCGCGGGCGCGTCAGTTAAGTGAGGAAACGCACTCTGGCCTGATCATGCTGCACAGCCATTCTGCGGAAGGTGCTCATAATCCAGCGCTAACCGATCATTTGCGTTATATCCGCAACACCGTGATGTATGCGCACGGCGCCAAAGCCGATGATGCTCAAGATACAACCTCCGGTAACGATAAGCCGGCGGAATAATCCTCACGCACCTTAGCGTGACCCCCCCTCGGCTGACTGCACCTCACTATGTAAGTAAAGAAGTGAGTAAAAAGGTCAGCCAAAGGCTGTACAAAATTACGCGGGTTATGCCCGCGTTTTCTTATTCTTCTCCCTTTCTTCTTATTGGCCTCACTGCAACTCTCACACTCTCTGACTATGCTTTTTCGGCTGTCTTCCGTAAATTCAGCGGTGTCGCACACGCCTGCTGCATTTCTTTGAGTTTTTGGTACACTACGCAGCCTTAATGCTCATTAAAATGACCGGCAAATTCCCTTTTTATCCTGATACGAGGAAAGTTCCGTGAAAAAAAGCTGGATATCAGGCACTTTGCTCGCATGTTCGCTGAGTTTATCTGCCGCTCACGCAGAAGACACCCGCAGCGCATGGCAGCAGACACTGGAAAATGCACAGGGAACCACCGTTTATCTCAACACTGTTGCGGGCAATGCCCAGCTCAGCAACTATCTTGATTGGGCTAAAGATGAGGTGAAAAAGCGTTATAACATCACGCTGGTTCACACCGAAACGCCTAACAATACCGAAATTATCAGCCGCATCATGGCGGACAAAATTGCCGGCAAAAAGCAGCCTGGCAGCTCCGATATTATCTGGTTACATGGCAAATACTTCAGCTCACTGCGCGCGGCCGATTTGCTGTCGGGTCCTTTTGTCGATCAATTACCGAATTGGCCGGTAGTCGATCAGAGTCTGCCGGTAAAAATTGACGCCACACTGCCGACCGATGGCTACGAAGCGCCGTGGGGTCTAAATCAGCTGACCTTTATCTACGACACGGCGCGTACCGCTACACCGCCAAAAAGCGTTAAAGAGATGCTGACTTACGCGATGCAGCATCCGGGTAAAATTACCTACCCGCTGCCGAGCGATATTTATGGTCGTAATTTCCTCAAAGCGGCACTGCTGCAACTCGCGCCGACCCCGGATGTGCTGTACCGCGATGTGAAAGAAAGTGACTTCAAATTGCAAACTGCGCCGCTGTGGCAGTTTTTAGATAACTTGCACCAGTATGCGTGGAAAAATGGCAAGGCTTTCCCAGCCAATCAAGCCGAGATGCTGGCATTGCTGAAGTCTGGCGAGATTGATATGGCCATCAGCCTAAACCCCAATAGTGTGCAATACGCCATTAATAAGGGGCTGATTGCGCCAACCAGTAAAGCTTATGCACTGGATCAAGGGGCCATTACTCGCGCACATTTTTTGGCTATCCCCTTTAATGCACCGTCTCCGGATGCAGCTAAAGTGGTGATTAACTTTTTGATGTCGCCAGAAGCGCAGGCGCGCAAGGAAGACCCTGCATTGTGGGGAGATCCTACCATCCTCAATATTTCTGCATTAGGGATGGAAAAAGCACGCTTTAGCGAACATAAGCCGCTGTTTAAAATTCTGCCCGAGCCGCACCCGTCTTGGGAAGATGCGCTAGAAGCCGAATGGCAACGCCGCTATGGCGCACAAGGCGCAACAGTTTCGCCTTAAGCGCAAGGCTTTGTATTACACGCAAGACTCGCGTTAAAAATAACGATGACCACAAGCCCGTGACCATAATCTGGTAGCGGGCTTTGTTTTTATTGCGCTTTTACCGTGCGGTTTACGATGCCCTATCACACCGAGCGAGACAACCACTCGCGATTTAGAGTATCGGTATCGCCCAGATAATCGAGCAACCACTGAATCGCAGGCGATGAGTCTTGCCGACGCCATGCCACACAGCAGCGGCTATCCGGCGTATGACTTTCCACTGTCCGCTCCACCAAACGCCCTGAGTCCAGCAGCGGCAGCGCCATATGCTCCGGCATCACCCCAACACCAAGGCCGGCGCAGAAACAATCGGTAGCGGCATACCAATCGGGAACCACCAATCGCCGCTGGTTATCCAGCAACCAGGTAGTTCGTTTCGGCAACAGACGTGAGGTGTCCTCCAAACAAATCGACGGGTAGCGACTCAGCAAGGCATCGGTCAGGGGTTGCGGCTCATTTACCACCGGATGGTCGGGGCTGACCACAAAGCGCCACGACATACTGCCCATATCCCGATAATCAAAACTCCCACCGACCGGAATGGCGCTGGTCGCCCCGATCCCCACATCGGCACGGCCATCCACCAGCGCATCCCACACGCCGTTGAACACTTCCATGCTGATCAGTAGCTCCATATCGGGAAACGCTCGATAAAAGTCAGCGACCAAATGTCGTACCCGATCAGCGCGCACAATATTATCCAGCGCGATGGATAACTGCCCTCGCCAACCATTTGCCACCAGCTGACAACGATGTCGAATCCCGCTCATGCGCTTGAGTGTTTCTCGCGCTTCCGAGACAAACGTTTGCCCTGCCGGAGTGAGCACCACATCGCGATGTCTTCTTTCAAAAATAACGACAGCAAGCCACTCTTCTAACTGCCTAACGGTGTAACTGATGGCCGAAGGAACACGGTGTAATTCCTGCGCCGCAGCGCTAAAACTGCCCGTTCTGGCTACAGATTCAACAACTTGCAGGGTATATTCTGACCACATAGATTTGCCATCAAATTTTTTGAATGGAATAGACAAATATTAGCGTTTTACAGCCGAAACGTCACTCAGTAGACTCCGCGACAGACTATCAGGTCCAAACCATAACAAACATACAAAAGGACAGATGATGAAATCTTCCCTAGGTTTTACCGCATATCTGGCCGGTCTGAGCATGTTGGGCTTTCTTGCCACCGACATGTACTTGCCGGCATTTGACGCCATGCAAACCTCGCTTGGCGCCAACGCCAGTGCGATCGGTGCTACGCTGAGTATCTTCTTAGCCGGTTTTGCCGTCGCGCAGCTGGTGTGGGGGCCGCTGTCAGACCGCTTAGGTCGTCGCCCAATCCTGCTGGCCGGTATTTTGCTGTTTACACTGGCTAGCTTTGGCTGCGTTTTCGTCACCTCCGCGACACAACTGCTGGTTCTGCGCTTTATTCAGGCCGTGGGCGTGTGTGCTGCTGCGGTGAGCTGGCAGGCGCTGGTGGTTGACCGTTTTGAAGGCAACGAAGCCAACCGTATGTTCGCGACTATCATGCCACTGGTGGCCTTGTCTCCGGCACTGGCGCCGTTAGTCGGTGTATGGTTGCTGGAGCACTTCTCATGGCGCGCCATCTTTGTGGTACTGGGTCTGACCGGTATTTTGTTGATGCTGTGCACCCTGCGTATTCAAGCTCGCGGCGCGCAACCGGCTAATGAGCAAGCGGTGGGTTATTTCCGCATGCTGACCTCACGCGTGTTCTCCGGTAACGTGCTGATCTTCGCGGCTTGCTCTGCGGCCTTCTTTGCGTGGTTGACCGGCTCACCGTTTATTCTGGGTGAATTAGGCTACGGTCCACGTGATATTGGCTTGAGCTACATTCCACAGACCATCGCGTTCTTGGCTGGTGGTTATGGCTGCCGCACCCTGTTAGCGCGGACAACTGGCGAGAAAATGCTGCCGTGGTTACTGGCGCTGTTCGTGCTGAGCGTGGTGGGTATGTTCGTGATCCCGTTCACCGGCCATGTCACCTTAGTGCTGCTGATGATCCCATTCTGCTTGCTGGCAGTGGCCAACGGTGCGATTTACCCGATTGTAGTGGCGAATGCGCTGGGTGCTTGGAAAGAGCACACCGGTAAAGCCGCCGCGCTGCAAAACGCGCTGCAGCTGGGCCTGAGCTTCTTGGGCAGTATGTTGGTTTCTTGGCGTGCTGATGATGCCCTGCAAGCCACCACGCAAACCATGCTGCTGATGGCCGGTCTGGTGATTGTCGGTTACTTTGTCCAGAGCGTTCGTGCTCGTCAGGCGGCACTAGAGCCACATCAGGCTCAATCTTAATTGTTAGGTTTCGCTGTCAGCGAGCCAGCCTGATTAAGAACACAACCAAAAAGCAGGGAATTATCCCTGCTTTTTTTCGATCTCAAAACCGAAACTAAAATCCGAAGCTAAAAACCGAAACAGATTCGCCCCTAGTTAAACTCCTAAACGTTACCCTGTCACTGATTTCTAGTTCGCCGCTAATTATTCAATCTCGATGTTCTTTTAATTTATGCTGTGTTATGCCGCCGGGATCGCCTGTTCTTGTGGTAAACAGACATCCACCTCCGGCCAATAGTGCTCGGTGTGCCTCGCTAACAAAGTACCCTGCTCAATGAGGTGGGCCAAACGCATCAGCAAAAACTCATGCCCAGGAGAATCACTCAAACATGCCGATGCTCTGGCCACCAGCATCAACGCTTTATTCCATCCCTCGTCTGCAGCATTGAGCAAAACCGCATCATAAAAACTCTCTGGCGCGCTGATAATTCTCCCCTCACTGCGATAGCGAAGTGGCTCATTATCCGCTTCCAATTGTTGCCACAATCGAGTCGCGGCCTGAATATCCGCCGCGGTCACCGGCTCAGCATGCAGCTCACACTCAGCAAGATGCGCAGCCGCTAGATATTGCGCCGTATAAGGCAACGTCGCGCCGCTACTTGTTCGGCCACGAGCGGCATAGCGCACAACGTGGAATAACCCTGCCTGCTGTGGCGGCACATGGCGCAACAGCTGACAACGCATCAACTCATCTTGCAGTGAATCCGAGCACCATAACCAGACCGGTGACTCATGTGCCAACCATTGCGGCAGCATGTCCAGTGGACGCTGCATATTATTCAGCACCAGACTCAGTTCATACGGGGTGAACGGAAACGCGGGTTTGCCACGCATCAACTCACGCCAATAGTGTCGACGATCCAGTGACAGCCGACCATGGCACAGGGCATCGCCGAACAAGACCACTTTGTCTTGATGACGCCCCTGACGTCGTAACATATCCCGCAATACTGACGCGCAGTGGTGCTCAGAAATGATATGCATGTTTTCTGTAACCATCTGGCGATCCGCCCTCTCATTCCAAACCGTAAGTAACCCTTTGACTGGTTATACGACAGGATAGTTGTATGTAAAAACAATGGAATGAGAGATTAGTTAAAAAAAAGACTGCCAGAGGCAGTCTTTTATTCTAAATTGATAGCTTAATCACAAATACTGGCCGGCACGCAGCGCTTCAATACGCTTGTCTAGTGAAGGATGGCTCATAAACAGCTCGCTAAAGCTCTTCTTACCGCCATTGATACCGAAGGCCATCATGGAGCCCTGCATTTGCGGCTCATAGCTGGTTTTCAGACGCTCCAGCGCCGCCACCATCTTGTCACGGCCCACTAATTTGGCAGAGCCCGCATCAGCATGGAATTCGCGGTAACGGGAGAACCACATCGCGATAATGCTCGCCAAAATACCGAACACCAACTCCAGCACCATGCTAACCGCAAAGTAGATCATCGGGTTACCGTTGCTGCTCTCTTCCTCATCGCTGTTAGACAGGAAGCCTGCAGCGACTTGGGCGATGATACGAGAGATAAAGATCACAAAGGTGTTCAGCACGCCCTGAATCAGGGTCATGGTCACCATGTCACCGTTCGCCACGTGGCTCACTTCGTGTGCCAGCACCGCTTCCGCTTCATCACGGGTCATGTTCTGCAACAAGCCGGAGCTTACCGCTACCAGCGAGTTATTACGGCTTGGACCTGTGGCAAACGCGTTAATGTCCATCGATGGATAAATCGCCACCTGTGGCATGGCAATACCAGATTGCTGCGCCTGATGACGGATAGTTTCGACCAACCAACGCTCCACTTCGTTGGACGGCTGCTCAATCACCTCTCCCCCGACGGAACGCAGAGCCATCCACTTGGAGAGCATCAGAGAGACCAGTGAACCACCGAAGCCGAACAAGCCGGCCATAATCGCCAGACCGGCAACACTGCTGGACTGAATACCGGTCAGACTCAACACCAAACCAAAGACCAGCATCACTGCCAGGTTGGTTAATAAAAACAATGCAATACGCATCATAACTGCTACTTCCTTAGACTCTCAGTTAGGGGGAGTTGATGGGATAATATGGGATGAATGTCATCTTTCAAGGGGTGATGACATATTTTTTTGCATTTTACCGATCTATATCAATGCAAAAGTGCGCACAACTAGACGTGCATCACGTTATCTTCAAATGAAATGAGCTATGTCACGCTCTACGACTATAGTCTTATTGCCGAAGCACGCTCGGTGCACGATAGTTATGGATACCGATACTATTCATGCCAGCGTGAGCATCACTCATCTTGCTGGCATGCTTGAACCGTTTGCACTCGCCTCTCTTCGTGCGCTTCTTGATGAGAACTTACTCGTAAAAGATAGCCGCAAAAGATAGCCGATACACAGTGTATGGAATACTGAATAAGGAGCAGATTATGGCAGACAAAGAGAACTATCTGGTTGCGATCGATATTTTGCGCTGCCATCTGGGGAAAAGTTACGAAGAAGCCTGCGAAGTCCTTGGACTAGACGCGGGTGTTGGACACCGCCTTCGAGAACAATCCACCGGATCTGACAACGGATACACCGCCTCTGCCGAGTGATCACCCACAAGAGTGATACTCACCTCCCCCAGAGATTAGCTTCACAATAAAAAACACCGCTCACAAGAGCGGTGTTTTTTTATGTCACTCAATCAGCATCAGAGCCTGTTTATTCTGCTCTGCATGTATAACTACTTAACCCAGCTTAACCCAGCAATGGTGTTAAATCGATATACTTACCCAATTGTTGTTTTTCTGGGCGAGAAATATACGGAATTTCACCCAGCTGTGGAGCCGGCATCCGGCAACGCAATGTCTGGATAATCTCGGCATAATGCATCAAGCATGGGTTGACGCGATTTGCCACCCATCCCACCAGCTCCAGACCATCATTTGCGATACTCTGCGCAGTTAAAATGGCATGATTCAAACAACCTAACTTGATACCAACCACCATGATGACCGGCATGCGTTCAGCAATAACCCACTCATTTAAACTTTGCGTGTCAGATACGGGGACTTGCCAACCGCCACACCCTTCCACCAATACGCAATCGGCTTGTTGCTCTAACGCTCGCAGACCTTGGCTCAGGTGGTCAAACTCAATATTGATACCATCAATTTTGGCCGCAATGTGCGGTGAGGCCGGTTCACGCAATGCAATCGGGTTAACCTGCGCATAGCTCAGTTCAACATTTGCGGATTGCTGCAATACCAACGCATCCGAATTGCGCAGCCCTTCGGCAGTTTCAGTACAGCCTGATGCAATTGGCTTGTAGCCTGCTACTTTACGTCCCATTCCAGCAGCAGCCTGCATTAACGCACGGCTTGCCACTGTCTTTCCTACTTCAGTGTCAGTGCCGGTAATAAAAAAACGTTCACTCATTAACAATCACTCCACAACAGACCTCATAGCTGGCTGGAAGCATGGTCTGATGTTCAAATCTATCGCGATAGCGTTGTTCCAGTTCAGCCAGTTGTTGCTTACCGCCAAGCCCGGGATTCCGTTCACCGTGCCGGTGGTTGGCGCCGATAGCCTTCAGGTCTCGCATTAAAGCAACAACACTGGGATACATCACTTTTTTGTGGGAGAAGTTTAGGTGATAGTGCCGAATGCCTGCTTGCGCCAGCGCAATATTTACTTCGTTTTTACACAAAAAGTGATTTATGTGCTTTTGCTGATCCAATCCCTTCCAAGCGGCTTGTAATTCATGCAACGTGCCTTGCAATAGCGTACTGAATAAAATCAACCCACCCAGTTTGGTCACCCTTTGACACTCTCGCAGCACCGTTGCCAAATCATCACTCCACTGCATCGCCAAACTGGAAAAGCAGTAGTCGACACTGGCATCCGCTAACGGTAATGCCTCCATATCGGCACAAATATAGCTCGATGCCCGTCCTTCACTACGGGCAAAATCCAGCATGCCCTCGGCCAAATCTAGCGCGATCACGTGCAATCCGCGTTCGCGCCATAACTGGCAGAAATAGCCAGTGCCACTGCCGATATCCAGTAAAATCGGCTCGTTTAATTTAGTCAGCACAGGAAGCGATGCCATCTGCATCAACTCATGCCCGACTTCACGCTGCAAAGCCGCAGCACTGTCATAACTTCCTGCGGCACGACTAAAGCGGCTAGCAATTTGCTCCTTGTGCGCTGAAGGCGTTGACAGAAGATCCGGAGTCAATGTCATCGTTAATGGCTTATTCACGGCATGTCTCTTTGTGCAAGTTACAAGTTGCAGCATCATGCAGCGCTGCTAATAGCTGTCCGACATCATCGTGACTGTGCGCGGCGGTCAAGGTGATACGCAGGCGGGCAGTACCTGGCGGTACCGTTGGCGGACGGATGGCCGGCGCCCAAATACCGCGCTGTTGCAGATAACGCGCCAGCTGCAAAGCCTGTTTATTATCACCAATCACTAACGGCTGGATCGGCGTAGTGGAGGCTAACAAGTGATACGGTAAATCAGCGCACCCGTCACGAAACTGAGCAATCAGCGCCTTGAGATGCGCACGTTCATCTTCTGCCTGTTGTAAAACCTGCAACGCCGCTGACAACGCACATGCCTGTGCGGGCGGCATCGCCGTGCTATAAATCAAATGCCGCGAATATTGCACCAGATAATCCGCTACAACCTGCGAGCACAATACCGCCGCCCCGCTCACGCCCCATGCTTTGCCAAACGTCACCACCTGCAAATGCGGACGCACACCTGCCGCCATGCAACTGCCTTGCCCTTGTGGCCCCACGATACCAGTTCCGTGGGCATCATCCACCAGCAACCAAGCACCATGACGCTCAGCCAGCGCATGAATGTCACGCAGCGGCGCCTGATCGCCATCCATACTGAACACGCCTTCAGTCACCACCAGACAGCGCGCATCCGGTGGCGTTCCTTGCAGTAATCCCGATAAGGAATCAAGATCATTGTGACGAAAACGGCGTAGCGTGGCCGGCGATAACATGGCGGCTTCCAGCAACGAGGCATGCGTCAGTTTATCGGCGAGGATCAGATCACCTGCAGCGCACAAGGCGTGAATTACCGCCTGATTGGCGCTAAAACCACTGACAAACAGCAGCGCTCGTTCGTATCCCAGCCACTCGGCTAATTCTTGTTCTAGATTGGCATGCGCCTCGGTATAGCCAGACACGTGCCCAGACGCACCACTGCCGACGCCATAGCGTTTGGCCCCCTCTTGCCATGCCGCCACAATCTGCGGATGCTGGCTCAAGCCAAGATAATCATTAGCGGCGAAATTGAGCAGTTTCTGAGTCGCCGAAACCTCATTCTGGCTCACCGCCACCTGACTGCGACTACCGCTGTGATTAACCACACGCTCGCGCCACAGCCCTTGCGTGCGTCGCTCATCCAGCGCAGCTTGCAGTGAACTTTCCCACGGGGACGGTATCGAGCATGGTGCGCTGTGCTCCCCGTGATGCGGCTCACACGGCTCTTGAGCTAAGTGATGTTGTTCTTGCATTAACTGTTTGTCCTGCCTGTTCCGCTTGATTACAGCGCCGCGTTGTAAAACAGCGCATTCTCTTGCTGCATGTCCTGCTGCATGCTTTGTTGCAATAAGGCTTCGGCGAGATCATCGGCTTGCGCGGCAGTGCCTTGCGCTGTTTGCACAGTTTGAGTATTGATCCCCAAGCGCAGGAAAAGCTGTCGGTCTTTGTCTTCCGCAGGATTTGGCGTAGTCAGTAATTTGCAGCCGTAGAACACCGAGTTAGCTCCGGCCATAAAGCACAGCGCCTGCATTTGCTCGTTCATTTTTTCACGGCCAGCGGATAGGCGCACATGTGAGCGCGGCATCATGATGCGCGCTACGGCGATGGTGCGAATAAACTCAAACGGATCAAGATCATCGACCTCTGCAAGCGGGGTTCCCGCCACTTTCACCAACATGTTGATTGGCACACTTTCTGGATGGCGCGGTAAGTTTGCCAGTTGCACCAGCAAACCAATGCGATCAGCGGCCTGCTCCCCCATGCCGACAATACCGCCAGAGCAAACTTTCATACCGGCCGCACGCACATGCTCTAACGTATGCAAGCGATCATCGTAGGTTCGCGTGGTGATGATTTCTTGGTAAAATTCCGGGGAGGTATCCAGATTGTGGTTGTAGTAATCTAACCCAGCCTCGGCCAACGTCTTCGCCTGACCAGATGTCAACATTCCAAGCGTCATGCAAGTTTCCATCCCTAGCGATTTGACACCTTCTACCATTTTGACCAGATACGGCATATCCCGCTCTTTCGGGTTTTTCCATGCCGCTCCCATACAAAAACGGGTCGAACCTGCGGCCTTGGCTTGCCGGGCGGTTTCTAGCACTTTTTCAACTTCCATCAAACGCTCGGCTTCTACGCCTGTCTGATAACGCGCGCTTTGCGGACAGTACTTACAATCCTCCGGGCACGCGCCAGTCTTGATAGAAAGCAACGTACTGACCTGAACTTGATTCGGTTCAAAATAGCGGCGGTGTACCTGTTGCGCCTGAAACAGCAAATCCATAAACGGCAGCGCAAACAGGTCGGCAACCTCTTGCGCTCGCCAATCGTGACGTACTGACATCGTATGCTCCATGCATGAAATTCAGTAAAAATAATTTTGGCTAGTGTAGTGAGCGGCGATAGACTGTCAATTTGATAAGTTATTATTAGTTTACAGAAGATTAAACAATGAGCTTTAACGCAAGCGCTATTTCTGATGCTGACATGCAGTTTGATCGCCAACATATCTGGCATCCTTACACCTCAATGCGCGATCCGCTGCCTTGTTACCCCGTCACGCAAGCCCACGGCAATCGCCTAACATTGGGCAATGGGCAAATCTTGGTTGATGGTATGTCCTCATGGTGGGCGGCCATTCACGGCTATAACCATCCACAACTGAATCAGGCTGTACGCACGCAGTTAGAATCCATGTCACACGTAATGTTTGGTGGGATCACCCACCAACCCGCGATCGATCTGTGCCGACAACTGGTTGCCATGACGCCCGACGCGCTGGAGTGTGTATTTCTGGCTGATTCGGGTTCAGTTGCCGTAGAAGTAGCGATGAAGATGGCGTTGCAGTACTGGCAAGCCAAGCAGGCCACCAGCGCAGAGTCGGCTTTCAATCGCCACCGTTTTTTAACCATCGCACATGGCTATCATGGCGACACCTTCGGCGCGATGTCAGTTTGCGATCCACAAAACTCGATGCACAGTTTGTATAGCGGCATTTTGCCGCAGCATCTGTTTGCCCCAGCGCCACAGTGCCGTTTCGCTGACACATGGCAAGCGCAGGATATTGCGCCCTTCGCCACCTTGCTCAAACAACACCATGAAGAAATTGCCGCCGTTATTTTAGAGCCAATCGTACAAGGCGCTGGCGGGATGCGGATGTACCACCCGCAATACTTGCGTGAAGTACGTAAGCTATGTGATGAATTTGGTATCTTGCTGATTGCCGACGAAATTGCGACCGGATTTGGTCGCACCGGGCGGCTTTTTGCCTGTGAACATGCCGAGGTCACACCCGATATTTTGTGCTTAGGCAAAGCCTTGACCGGTGGCTATATGACACTCTCCGCCACCCTCACCACGCGCCACATTGCCGATACCATCAGCAGTGGTAGCGCCGGTTGTTTCATGCACGGGCCAACCTTTATGGCTAACCCGCTCGCCTGCGCCGTTGCATCGGCAAGTCTGGCGTTACTGACCAGCGGCAACTGGCAAGCGGATGTGCAGCGTATCGAAGCGGTGCTCAAGGCCGATTTGCAGCCGTTAAGCACACATTCTGCGGTTGCGGATGTGCGAGTGCTCGGCGCGATCGGTGTGGTGGAGATGCGCCAACCGGTGAACATGGCACGGTTACAGGCCGAGTTTGTGCGCCTCGGGGTGTGGATCCGTCCGTTTGGGCGCTTAATCTATGTGATGCCGCCCTATATGTCGCCGACAGAAGATGTGCACCGTTTAACTGCGGCTATACATGCGGTGATTGAGCAAAGCCTCTGAGACCATCAACCGCAAGCCCTTTTTCTACAGCAGCGAATACGGCACATGTCTAAATACCTGTCGTATTCGCTGTTGGCGGCTTTTAAGCGCTTGAAATTTCTGCCTTAAAACTTAACGTTTAAAATAAAAGGGTTGATATCGAGGCGTTTGAGGTTTAACCGTGAGTACTTCGGTTGCTTGGGTATTGATGTTTAGATATTGGGGGGCTTGTAGCACGCACTATATAACATTGCATATTTACCCTCGTTTATGCTCGCCTCGCATTAAAAATAACGCTCACACAACTGACTGAAATGCATGTTTATTTCACTTTCACTACCAATAACACCAGCACATATTCTTTTTAATTATAACACTCTCAGCGATTAATTTTAAATCGCACATTTATAGAATGTAATGCGCGCATTTCCCCTCGTGTTCATTTATCAGATCTTAAGTCTTTCACTTTCGTTTTACGCATATGCACGCAAGGCATATTCATACAGAATAATTCGCTTTAAAAAAGCCGTTTTAGCAAAAACAACAGGTCATACCAGCTTGCTGGCGTGTATTTATTCTAAAAACAACAATTACAAGATAACTATTTCAGACTCATCACTTTATGTTGCTGTTTAAAATATCTTTTTCGCATTTCTTGACGGCTATCAATTGCCTTTATTCTAGAATGCGATGTAACATCAAAATAACATCAGCATTCCTGAATATTATTTTTGGTGGCTGACTGTTATGCCGGTAAAGAGGTATTCAGGCATTCTGAATCTTCCCACACAACCTGCTCAGACAGGTCATAACAGCCCGGTCATGCTGAGTAATTAATGGAAGGACTTCCATTCAAATAGCCTGGTATTCTAAGGAGAGAAGCATGGGTTACTTTATTACCGGCGCTACAGGTTTTATCGGCCGCTTTTTGCTGGAAAAACTTGCTCACCGTAACGGTAATTTATATTGTCTGGTGCGTTCGGAAGCGGCAGCAGAAAAATTACAGCAAACCGCCGCTAATCTGAATATCGCCCCTGAACGCATCCACGCGGTTTATGGCGATATCACCGAGCCACTCTTGGGTTTGAGCGCCGAGCAGGTGCAAGTGCTGCAAGGAAAAATCACCCATTTCTTCCATCTCGCTGCGCTGTACGATCTGGATGCCAAAACCGAAGTTCAGATTGACGCCAATGTGGCCGGCACTCGTAACGCAATTGCCTGCGCCGAGAAACTCAAAGCCGGTTGCTTCCACCATACCAGTTCGATTGCTGCGGCCGGCCTGTATCGTGGTTGCTTTGATGAAACCATGTTTGATCAAGCCGAACATCTAGACTCACCCTATTTCCTGACCAAACATCTGGCCGAACGAGCTGTGCGCGAAGAGTGCCGTATTCCATGGCGAATTTATCGCCCAGGGATTGTGGTTGGCCACTCCAAAACCGGTGAAGCAGACCGCGTTAACGGGCCCTATTTCTTCTTCAAGTTCTTGCAGCGGATCCGCAATGCCCTGCCCAGCTGGATGCCGTTACTCGGCATCGAAGGCGGACGCATCAATATTGTGCCGGTCGATTTCGTGGTCAATGCCATGGATCATCTGGCGCACCTGCCGGACTTAGACGGCCAATGTTTCCACCTGACCGACAGCCGCCCGTTCCGCACCGGTGAAGTGCTGAATATTTTCTCCGAAGCCGGACACGGCCCGAAAATGGTGCTGCGTTTTAACTCGCGCCTGTTCAATCTGATCCCCGGCCATCTGATGGGGATGCTGTGTAACTATCCACCCGTACAGCGCATTAGCCATTTACTGCTGGCGGAGTACGGCATTCCGGCCTCGGCGCTATCGTTGATTAACTACCCAACCCGCTTCGATAACCGCCGCACACAAAAGCTGCTGGAGCCAGCGGGGATCCGCTGTCCTTCTCTCGACAGCTACGCACCGCAAATCTGGGATTATTGGGAGCGTAACCTCGACCCCGATCTGTTTATCGACCAAATTCTGCACGAACAGCTGCACAACAAAGTAGTGCTGCTCACCGGCGGTAGCTCAGGGATTGGTTTGGCGACTGCCATTCGGTTAGCACCAACCGGAGCCCATTTGTTGCTGGTAGCACGTAAAGCCGAACAGTTAGAGGAAGCTCGTGCCGCCGTAGAGCAAGCGGGTGGCCGCGCGACTTGCTATATCTGCGATTTGTCCGATTCTGCCGCCTGTGATGCGCTGATCCAGCGTATTCACGAAGAGCATCATAAAGTGGATGTGCTGATTAACAACGCGGGACGCTCGATTCGTCGCTCAGTGGCGGACTCTTATGATCGTTTCCACGATTTTGAGCGCACCATGGCGATTAACTACTTTGGCGCGTTACGTTTGATTCTCGGTTGCCTGCCGAAAATGGATGAGCAGCGCAATGGCCACATTATCAACATTTCCTCGATTGGCGTACTGACCAACTCGCCGCGCTTTAGTGCTTATGTGGCATCGAAAGCGGCGCTGGAGTCGTTCTGCCGCTGCGCAGCATCCGAGTATTCCGATCGTGGAGTGCGTTTTACCACCATTAACATGCCACTAGTGAAAACGCCGATGATCGCGCCAACACGGATTTACGACACCGTGCCGACCCTCACCCCAGAAGATGCGGCCAACATGGTGGTCGATGCCATCGTACACAAGCCAAAACGCATCGCGACCAAACTGGGCATTTTTGGCGCGGTCATCCACTCGCTGTCGCCGCGGATGGCGGAAGTGATCATGAACATCGCATTTCGCATGTTCCCAGACTCTGCCGATAAAGGCGGCGAATTGCCCGATAAAAATCAGCAACAAGAGATGATCGCCTTTGCGGCCATGCTACGTGGTATTCATTTCTGATGGCCGGGAAACCGGCCTTCAAAGGACCTGAACAGACTGAGTAAAACAACAATCAGTAAAATAATAAGGAACAGAACATGAAACTGAACGAAACCCATGTTTATGCCTGCTCACCAGAACAGCTACTGCCATACTTTACTGATCCCGAGCGTGTCGTCGCCAAATATCAAGGGCTGAAAGCAGACAAAGTACGCGTCATGGATCACGAAGTTGACGGTGACAGTGTCACTATCGCCACCAGCCGTGACATGAAAAACAACGCCCCAGCAATGCTGCGTAGCGTACTGGGGGACAGCAATCGCCTACAGCAATATGAACAATGGCAACTGCAGGAAAACCACTACCAGTGCCGCATTAAAGTAGAGTTAGTGGGAATTCCAGTTTCCATCGAAGGCACCTTGCTGATCACGCCAACCGCTGAAGGCTGTCAGAACCAAATTGCGCTGGATATCAGCTGTGGGATCCCATTTATTGGCAGCAAAGTCACCGACTATATCGTGCGTGATTGCCGCGCCTTGATGCAATCTGAATATCGCTATCTGCAACAGCTGATCAGTGCTGATATCACCACGGCCTGATTATGGGGACTCGTGAGCGCATTTTGGATCACAGCCTGCTGCTGTTCAACCAGCGCGGTGTTGCGTGGGTGACCACCCTCGATATCGCTACGGAAATGAACATCAGCCCCGGTAATCTCTATTACCATTACCACGGCAAAGAAGAGCTGGTGTTGCCACTGTTAGCTGAATTTCAGTTGGCCATTGATCGGCTCAATCGCAACATCAGTAGCGATGTGCAAACGCTGGATGACTGTCTCCCCTTGCTTTACACGTTGCTTGGGGTGTGCCGTCATTACCGCTTTATCTTGCGGGATCAAAACTTTTTCCTGCAAGAAGGTGCTGGCGTATCGGCTCACTTACCGCGCAAATGGCGACGCGTTCTGCGCAGTTTGCAGGAGTTCAGTCATCATTTGATTGCACGATTTGGCCCGTATTTACACGAGGATGAGCAGCAATTATTGGCGGATAATCTGGTGCTGATGGGGCTAAGTTGGTTGTGTTTTGAGCCGCATCTGACTCATCACACCGTCACCGACATGAGCAAAGACGCCCCGCCAGAAGCCAGCAGCCCAGCACAGAGCGAATGGTTAGCGGAAGATGAAGAGATACTGATTCAAACCGGGATCAGACGGCTGACCGCCGTGCTGACCCCTTATCTTTCTTTGTCGGCCGCTCGCGCATGCTCGGCAGACGCTCGTTGAAGGTGTGCGGCAGCAAATGCCGCGCACCGATTCATCGCCTCTTGAGACTCAGGTAGCAACTGAAATAGCGGGAACACATGCGGCATTCCCGGCCAAACGGTTAAATCCACCACCCCACGCTGTTCACGCACACGCGCCGCTACACGCACTGAGTCATCCATCAATATTTCCAGTGAGCCGACATGAATCATCATCGGTGCTAACTGATGCAAATCAGCATACACCGGCGAAATCAGCGGCTCACAAGGCAATTTTCCCTGCAAATAGCTATTTCGCATCAGCAATAACGAGCCTAAGTCGAAAAATGGGTCTTCGTTACGCATGAAAAACGCTGAGGGGCTATTAAGCGCCATATCAGTTGCGGGAGAGAACAAGATCCCACATGCCGGTTGCGCCATATTGTGCTCACGAATTTGCAGCAAGGTAGTCAGCACCAAATTCCCGCCCGCGGAATCCCCAGCCAGAATAATTTGGGATGGCAAAATACCCTGCTCAAGCAAGCCGCGGTAAACCTGAAAACAGTCTTCAACTGCCGCCGGATAAGGAAATTCAGGGGATAAGCGGTAATCCACCATGATGCCGCGCGCGTGGCAGACTTCCGCCAGTTTACCGAGTAACGAGAAGTGCAATGCCGAGGCTTTCAGACAAAAACCGCCACCGTGGAAAAACAGCAACACGGTTTGCCCGACCGGCTGACCGGTGGTGATCCAGTCACAAGGCACCCCGTTAATGGTATCAGGGATCGCCTCTAACGAGGCTGGACTAGACACATAATGGCTCATGTTATCTAGCCCACTGATCACCGCCCGCAGCTCGGCCACGTTATCGCAGCGTTGCAGGCGGGCACGCATTGCCTGTGCCAGCAGTTTATTCAGCGCTTTCGAACTCCAGCTTGGCATGTTCACTCCTTGGTGAGCGGTTTATCACTCGACAGGAAACTCCACCGCCTTTTGCCGGACCACTTTGGCCACTTCACTTAAGGTCGCCTGCTCCAGCGCCGCCAGCGATTCTTTCAGGTACTGCCCAATCACATCAAAGCCCGGCAGCGAACGTCGGCAACACACGAAACCAAAATTGAGGTGACCGGCATAGCTGAGCAAGGTGATGTTCAGGGTTTGCCCCGGTAACAGCAGTGACAACGGATAGACATCCTCCACTTTGGCACCGCAGAAATAGAGGGTTTCCTTCACCCCTGGCACGTTAGAGATCAGCATGTTGGTCGCAGGCGGCAAGTAGTGATTGAGCCCTAACCGGCCTGACAGCAACGAGAGCGCATTGACCAAAATCGCATACTGATAATAAGCGTCTGGGTGCAGCTCTAAGGCCTGATACTTGATGCCTTCGGTCGAGTTACGCACGGAGTGCAAACGGCGCAGCGGCGGATCATCACTGCGCCCCATCTCGACCAATCCAAGGGTCATTTTATTAGTGACACCCGTTTCATTACCGGCACCATGTCGCAAATTGAGCGGCATCAATGCCACCAGCGGTTTTTGCTCTTTCCAGTTATGCGCCTGCAGATAACGATGCAGCGCCATATCGCACACCGTCAGCACCACATCATTCATGGTAACGCCGGTGAGTTTGGCGATTTGGTTAAAGCGATGCTGCGGTAAACTAACCAACGTCACCCGCCGAGCTCGCTCTGGGCTAAGGTTAAACGGCGTATGCGGCGCGGTAAACGGCATTTTCAGCCCCAATCCACTGCCGGCATTGGCGCGTAAAAATCCGGAGCACAGCTTAAGCAGACCCAGTGATGCTTTGGATTGCTTCAGCCATAAATCAGGGTTAAGCAGGCTTTGCAGCAGCGCCTGTTTATGTTGCTGACGTTCGGTGACATCCGGTTGTTCGGTGGTCGCCCAGAACGGAACAAATTCAGTTTGTGTCGGGTCTGTTTGACAGCTACGCATAAACAATTTGGACGCACGAACACCGTCGGCCAACGAATGATGCAGCTTGAACAGTACCGCCACTTTGCCATCTTTCAGGCCATCAATAATCCAGACTTCCCATAAGGGACGACTGCGATCCAGCACGTAGCTATGAATACGGGATACCAGCTCCAACAGCTGATAATGATCGCCGGGCTCAGGTAAGCTGGAGCGCCGGATATGGTAGGACAGATCCACATATTTCGCGGCCTGCCAACGGGGTAAGTGTGTCAGCCCCAGATCTAAAACCCGGTCAAACGGGCTTTGCACCGGCCCACCACGTAGCATTGATTGGTGAAGATGAGCCGCATAATCCGATTGTTCAGCCGGAGGGCTGACAATCATCAGACCTGAAATGTGCAAGGGCGTAGTATTGTTTTCAAACACGACAAAACCCAAGTCGAGTAATGAGAGTGTCGCCATGAAAAAGCCTCCTTTACTGCCTGTACTGCGCGTACTGCTGTAGTCCTGTAGATGACTGGGTTTTCGCCCTGTAGGCTCGTACCTGAGCCGTTACCCTTTCACGTCTTGTACTTTGATACTTCTCTTAGTGCTAATCTTAGTGCTTTTGTTGGTGCTTAGTGTGCTGATGAACAGCATGTGTGGCGTGACATTAACCTTGAATAACCTTGAATAAATGGGTATTTAACCCACTAAAACCACGTTCAGGTTAAACCGCTGTCACGCCACCAATCATGCGTCGGTCAGGCAGGAACATCGGCATTATTTACGCGCCGCCGCCAGTTTCTCTACACGCTCGGTCAATGCCGCCAGTTTGTCATCCAAAGATGTTAACTGGGCAGGATCAACCCCGCTCAGACGGGTAAACAGATTCTGTACCCGCTGTTCGACCGCCACACTGCTGGCGAGCGTGTCATCCACTTGCTGGCGTGTTTTCTGCTCAACATCACGCCCTAAATCGACCAACTTCTCAAACATGCTTTCGGCTTTACCGTCCAGAGACTGCGCCTCCTGTAAGCTCATGCTGTAAACGCCCAGCCCAGCTAACCAGATATTACGGGCCAACAGGTCATCCTCAGCATCAGACTCAGCCGGAGCATTGTGTGCAACATAGTGTTCCATGATAACCTCCTGTGCAGAACCTGCGCCGGGCAGGCCGGTACACGCTCAGACCTTATTTCACCGGAGTTTCTGGTACTTTACCAACTACGCGCTTGGCTGCCGCCGTTTTGGCATCAGCATGCTCTTCTTTCACCGTCTCTTTCACCGCCTCTTTGGCTGGATCTTTCTCCGCTTTCACGTCAGCGGTTTCCTGCGCAGCCTGCTGAGCTTCCAGCGCGGCGATCACTTCAGTCAGACGATCCAGTTTCTCCTCCATACCTTGCAGTACAGACACTTCCAGTCCGGTAAAACGCTGCACTTGATAATGCAGTTGCTGCTGCATCGCACTGCGAGTTTGCTCTGCGGTTTTCTCCACACGCTCTTTGGTCTGCGCTTCAACTTCGCGGCCGCGGAAAACCAGCTCGTCAAACATGCAACGCCCTTTCTCAGACAGCGACGTGACTTCTTGCATGCTCTTCGCATAGGCACCTAAACCTGCCAGCCAGATTTTACGGGCAACCGCTTCCTGCTCATTGGCATTGCCTGCTTCGTCTTTGGCAAAACCGATATTTAAAATACGCTTTAACATACACGCCTCCTAATGACTGCCTTTATTCCCGTTGTACTGGTCAGAGCTCTTGCTCTGATTTAAGCGTACGCAAGTCAATTAGAAGAAACATTCTAAACAGGCCGAAAAAGCATGATCTGCATCAAAATATGTCGCATTCATCGGCAGATGAAAAATATTGGCGAATTACAGTAAAAAACGTGAAATCAAGAGCCGTTTTAACCATTTCGCCAATATTGATAGCGCTGAGCTTAGCGTTAATGAGCTTATCGTTAATGAGCCTAGCATTAACCAACCTAGCGCGAATTAAAACAGGCCTCTAATTGCTGCTCTATCCCACGTTGAATGCTGTCAGCAAACGGTAAATAAAACAGCCCCAAGCGAATATTGATCACAACCGAATCATCGGACAACTTGAGGTAACCCGATGCGCCCGGATGACGAAATATCAGATCCTGCTCACGCCATTGCCAGCTAATCTGATATTTACCAGCAATTTCTTCGGCCACGGTCTGGCTGATATTTCTGGCTTTTTCCATCCCCAGGCTATGTGTTCTTTTTATGTATATAGCACTCATTTTATTCCTTCATGAGTTATATCAGATTAATTATGGTGGACTTTATATAAACAAGGTAATCGTTTTTTGACTAAGATTGATATTAACACTATAAAAGTTTAACTGAAGACGCGAGACTGAGAATACACGTCAGGATCAATATTTTAATATTGGTGTCGGCTGAATCGAGACATCCTTTTTCAAAAGGAGAAAGGTATGGATATTCGCAATAAGGTGGTGTTAATCACAGGGGCAGCGCGCGGCTTAGGGTTACTGTTTGCCCGTAAAGCAGCCGCCCACGGTGCCAAACTGGTGCTGTGGGATATCAATGAGGCCGCCCTTAACGCGACCGCCGATGATTTTGCAGCTGAAAGCCACACTGTACTGCATCATGTGGTGGATGTGAGTAATCTCAATGCGATACAAGCATCGGCGCAAGATGTGATTAACCAATTTGGTGGCGTTGATATTCTGTTCAACAATGCGGGGATCATTGTCGGTAAACCGTTCTGGGAGCACTCGCACCGCGAAATTAACCAAACCTTGGCGATCAACACCAATGCCTTGATGCATATCTGCCGTGAGTTTCTACCCGGCATGCTCGAAAAAGGCGAAGGCCGGATCGTCAATATTGCCTCAGCGGCAGGAATGGTTTCCAATCCGAAAATGTCTGTGTATTGCGGCAGTAAGTGGGCGGTGATTGGTTGGTCAGACTCGGTGCGACTGGAGCTGGAAATGGCCGGCTACCGCAATATCAAAGTCACGACCGTAACCCCGAGCTATATCGATACCGGAATGTTTGCCGGTGTGAAAGCGCCACTGCTCACACCGATTCAAAAGCCAGAGGCGGTGGTCGAGAAAGTGTGGGCCGGCATGTTGCGCGGTGATGCGTTTGTCCGCACGCCGGGTATTGTTAACCTGTTGCCGGTGATCAAAGGTCTGTTGCCACGGGCAGCATTTGACCTTATCTGTGGGCATGGCATGGGGATTTACCGCAGCATGGATAAATTCTCCGGCCATAAAACCTGATAATAGCCCGCCAAAGCAAGCCAGCTACTCACAGGGGATAACGTCTCTCCTGTGAGTCACTGTGCTCATTATATTCTTCCGATTCGCCCTTACTCTTCCAGCTCAACGCTGCTGACGGGGAGCCAACCACTTTCGCCCAACTGATTTTCCGCCCAGTACCAGCCATCACATTCAGCCAAAATAAACAGGCGCTCGCAGCAAGTGGTGGTCAGTTCACGGGCAAAATAATCGACCGTGGTTGACGATATGCCCTCACTTTCCGGCTGTGGGTACAGGAAACTGTCGTGGATCCACCCTTCTTCACCGGTTTCAACGGCACGCACGCGCCACCACTGAATCGACTGTGGATCTGGATACAGACAGAACACGGCTTCATCGGCGGTTAAGCGCAGCGGTTGTGGGTCACGCAGCAAATGCGGCACCGTTACGCGCGCGGATAAACGTTGTCCGGTCAGTGACATATCGGTACCGGTGTATGACGGTGTGACTCTGTTTGGTGTGGCCAAGTCCATCTTTCTCTCCTCCATCATGTCTGCCGAGAGCGCACAAATCCGCGCGCCTAAAAGTCGGCGAAGAGCCTATCCCAGTCGATATCACTCGCACCAGCCAGCTTCATCAGCAACCTGATTAGCTACCTTCGCGAACACCCCGTTCGTGAGAGTTTCGACCATTCGGTAAACGCTAAAATGGCAAGTAAAATCGCCCTAATGGGATAGCCTCTAAGACTAATCATCACTGGGATTATCGCTAGCCACTGTACATAAAGCATCCAGCGGCTAAGCATTCCGGCAAGAAAAAGACAAAATTGGAACTGGTATCAAAAGGTGAGTCGTCGGAGGGTGCAACAGAGAAAGTCGAGGGCACAGAGTACGGTAAGAACAGAGGCTAGTTAAAATTCGTCCAACCTCTGTTTTAGTCATGAAGACGAGCACGCTTAGAACGGGCGGCAAGCTATAAGCGCCGCACATCCCTTATCGATAAGCGTGATCGATGTTTGCTCTATCACGCTAATGTCGGCTTTAGGCAGATTACAGTTTGAAGCGGTGAATAATCTGGTTGGCACTGCCACGCCAGACCAAACCTGGGTCAGCTTGCTCTTGCACGAACTTACCATCAACCAAAGCATCAATATACGGGATCACCGCTTGCTGCTCGGGAGTTAACTCTGCCAGCGTGTAACCAGTCCACAGCCAGATATCTTTCCCCGGACACTCTGCTTTCACTCGCTTAACCAGCGCCAAGATTGCCGAGACGTTGGCCGGATGCAATGGGTCACCACCCGACAGCGACAGTCCACGGCGACGAATACGCGGATCGTTCAGATCGGCGATGATCTGATCTTCCATCGCCTGCGTAAACGGATGGCCAGAATCCGTGCGCCAAGTTGATTGGTTGTAGCAACCGCGACACTGGTGCTCACAGCCAGACACAAACAGCGTGCAGCGGGTTCCTGGGCCGTTAACCACGTCCACGGGATAATATTGATGGTAGTTCACGTTACTCTTTTAACCTTTGCCGATTGAATTTGCCGTTGATGCCTAGCGCTAGGCGCTGTTGGCGGCCTTCCGATGGCAAAAATAACACCGGGATACCCTGCCCAACGGGCAATGCATCACCGGTGTTGATATTGAATTGACCACTACGACAATTTTTTACTGCTTTTTCCGCTATCGCCGTTTTTGGCGATAGAAGGAGTGTGTCGCGGCAGTCTGTCGATTACAGGTGCTTAACCCGACGCTTCACTTCTTCTTGCTTGCCGTGGTTGAACGGACGCGCATCAGGGCTGCCCAAATAACCACACACGCGGCGAGTTACAGACACTTTGGTCGGCTCATGGTTGCCACAGCGCGGGCAGGTAAAACCCTTACTGGTACATTCAAACTCACCGGTGAAACCGCACTCGTAGCACTCATCGATTGGCGTGTTGGTACCGTAATACGGCACGCGGCTATAACTGTAATCCCACACATCTTCCAATGCTTCAACGTTGTGCTGCATATTCGGATATTCGCCATAGCAAATAAAACCGCCATTGGCGATGGCCGGATACGGCATTTCAAAATCCAGCTTGTCGTACGGGTTCACCTGCTTTTCGACATCCAAGTGGAAGCTGTTGGTGTAGTAACCTTTGTCGGTCACGCCATCCACCACACCGAAATCTTTGGTGTCAATTTTGCAGAAACGGCTGCACAGGTTCTCACTCGGGGTGCTGTACAGGCTAAAGCCGTAGCCCGTTTCTTTTTTCCATGCATCAGTGGCATCACGCAGACGCTGTACGATAGCGATGGCTTTGGCGCGCAGCGCTTCGGAGTCGTACACGTGGGTTTCGGTGCCATACAGCGCATTAATAGTTTCATGCAGACCGATATAACCCAAAGACACTGAAGCTCGACCGTTTTTGAAGATCTCGCTAACGCTGTCATCGGCCTTCAGGCGTACGCCACATGCCCCTTCCATATACAGGATTGGTGCAACACGGGCTTTAACCCCTTCCAGACGGCTGATGCGAGTCTGCAGCGCTTTTCTCGCCAGATCCAGACGATCATCCAACAGACGGAAGAACGCCTCTTCGTCATTACCCGCTTCCAACGCAATGCGCGGCAGGTTCAGACTAACCACACCCAAGTTGTTACGACCATCATGGATCAGCTCGCCATCTTCTTCGTAAGTACCGAGGAAGCTACGGCAACCCATTGGGGTCTTAAACGAACCGGTGACTTTCACAACTTGATCGTAGTTCAGGATATCTGGGTACATGCGCTTCGTTGCACACTCCAGCGCCAGCTGCTTGATATCGTAGTTTGGATCGCCTTTTTTGTGGTTCAGGCCATCTTTTACCGCAAACACCAGTTTCGGGAACACCGCGGTCTTGCATTTTTTGCCCAGACCGGCAATCCGGTTTTTCAGGATTGACTGCTGGATCAAGCGGGATTCCCAAGAGGTACCCAGACCAAAACCGAAAGTCACAAACGGCGTTTGACCGTTCGCGGTGTGCAGTGTGTTGACTTCATATTCCAGAGATTGGAAGGCGTCATAACACTCTTTTTCGGTACGCGCTGAAGCAAAGGCTTCTGGATCAGTAATGCCCCACTCAACCGCAACAGCATGATGCTTGTCATAGCTGGCTTTGACATACGGTGCCAGAATTTCATCGATACGGTTGATGGTAGTACCACCATAGATATGGCTCGCTACCTGCGCGATGATCTGCGCGGTTACCGCCGTGGCGGTAGAAATCGATTTTGGCGTATCAATCTCGGCGTTACCCATCTTGAAGCCGTGGGTCAACATGCCTTTGAGATCGATCAGCATACAGTTGAACATTGGGAAAAACGGGGAGTAATCCAGATCGTGGTAATGCAGCTCACCACGCTCGTGCGCCTGCGCCACATCACGCGGCAACAAATGTTGCAGAGCGTAATGTTTTGCAACAATCCCCGCCAGCAAATCACGCTGAGTCGGGATCACCTTGCTGTCTTTGTTGGCGTTTTCGTTCAGCAGCGCGGCGTTGCTCTGCTCAATCAGGCCACGAATTTCGTTGTTCAGACGGCTGGATTTCTCACGCGCGATATCGCGATCATGGCGATACTCAATGTATGCACGAGCCACCGCTTTATGTGGACCGGACATCAGTTGGTTTTCAACCACATTCTGGATAGTCCGAATGTCAACCTCGGTCATACCTTGCAGGGAATCTTCTACAGCTTGTGCAACGGCTTCAGCATAAGCGGGTTCCATAGCCTCCACAGTGCGAGCAGCACTGAGAACAGCATTCTTAATCAAATTTCCGTCGAACGGTACACGGCACCCGTCACGCTTAATCACAACCGGCTTCACTGAGATTCCTCCGCTAGGCGCTATCACTAACCAAACCACTAAATATTGATTGTATGATAGCACGACATACAAGATGTGGTGTATTAGGCGAGATCAGCCACAAGATTGTATTGATCTAGATCAAGTTTTTTCAGCGACCGATTCTTTCACATTCAAATTATCGATCCCTGTCTGAAAGTTCTTTCGGCGCCCTTATCAGATTCAAATTCTCTTGTTAACTGCTTTCTTAAGAAAAAAACACTGACTACTTTTTCGCCAGCGCGAAGGCAAAACAGGCATAAAAAAACCCGCCAATAAGGCGGGTTGACTGATGAGAAAATTAACGTTGTGTGGACTTACTTAGCCGCATCACTGTGCTCTTCGTGCGGATGACGTTTTTCCCGTTTTTCAGCTCTGCGTTCTTGTAGAGTTTTCTGCGGCTTTTTCTTCTGTTCGTGACTCATAATAACTCTCCAATGTTGTGGTACGTCTTCTATTTACGCCCTCTTCACTGAGGAAAGCAACTTGCGGCACGCTAGGCTGCTGGCAAATTGCCATTACAGCTAATGGAAACACGACTTAGAAGAATAATTTATCAAAATGTAAAAAACTTTACTGTCGCGGTTATGCATCTTTGCAGAAGATACCACCATTCCCCCCTAGGCGACCTTACTCAAGATACTCACCATCATGCATAAAAAAGCCGCCCAATCAGGCGGCATTACACGTTCACGGTTTAGCGAGGAATAACCGATAACACACTAGACTCGAAAACTAGAAAGGGTTCGATCCAAATTGGTACTTTCTCGTTCTAACGCTTCGCAAGCATGTGTCATCGCCACAATCTGTTCTCGCATTGAGTACGAGTGCGCCACAGCTTGTTGTAGACGATTATCGATATTATGGCTCAGGTTATTTTGCTCATCTGACGCGGCTTCAACCTGATGGCTCATATCACGAATTAATGCGATGGCTTGTTCCATCTGCGTTAGGCTATCAGCGGCACCAGACATCTGCGCAGTTGCTTGACTGCTGTACTCTTGGCACTCCTCCATCGATTGCACCGATAAATGGCTGCTTTCTTGTAAGCCCTCGATCATTGTGCGGATCTCATCGGTACTGTGCTGAACACGATTTGCGAGTGTGCGCACCTCATCAGCAACCACCGCAAAACCACGCCCTTGTTCACCGGCGCGCGCCGCTTCAATCGCCGCATTCAGCGCCAACAAATTGGTTTGCGCAGCAATGTTACTGATCACATCCGCTACCGTGGTAATACCTGCCACAGTATGACTAAGTTCGGAAATCGAGGTGTCAGTACGATTCAGGCGCTGAGTTAAGCCATCCAGTGCCACACCGGTCTCTTTGAGTGCGTGCTGCGTTGCATCGGTTTTATCAATCAGTACACGCGTCGCATCAGCGGTTTCCGTGGCGCAGCGGTGCACCTGATTACTGGCCACAGTTTGCCCTTCCATTGCTGACGCTATCTGGTCATGCTCCGTTTGCTGCAACTCAGCACCTTGATGAATCTCAGCCGATAACGTAAATAGCTGGCCCCTCACCTCTGCTACTGCAGCGGCAATACGATGAGAGTCAGTGATAGTCTGATGAATTTTGGTCACAAAACGGTTGAATGCATGACCAAGACGAGAGATTTCATCACTGCCTTTAACCTGTAGCCGCTGGCTTAAATCACCTTCGCCATCAGAAATATTTTCCAGCGCATGAGTCAGTTCAAACAGAGGGCGTAAACCAATCCGACTAATCCAATAACTAATCGCAAAAGAAAGAATCAGTGCAATGGTGCATCCAAAGAGAATTCGTGATTGCGCTTGCTCGGCAAGCAGTAAATTTTTCTCTGATAAATTGTTTTCGAGTAACTCTACTTGGTCTTTAAGTAAGTTAAGACTTTTCCGCAATGCTCTAAAATCGTCCTCCATCGCGGCAAAATGTTGTTGGTAATACAAGCTTGCTGAATCAGGGTGTGCAAATAATTTCTCATAATGCGTAAACCAGATATCAAAAAGCTTCAATGTTTCATCAAGAACAGGTTGCTGTGATTGAGGAACTAACCCGTCTTGAATTAACACGGCAAATTTATTCAAGCGCCCTCTTGCTTTACCACCATTGTCTTTGAACTCATTTTCTTGATAGCTAATGTTTTTTTCATTAACACCGCCGACAACCAGTGCTTGCCCTGCCGCAATGACTTGGTACAGATCGCGATATGCACCTTCAATATTGTCTTTTACGGGTAATACATCCTGACGCAATGCCAGTGTCGTAGTGTGCTGTTCAGTAAAGCTGTGATAGATGATGCCAGACAAAACGACAAAGATGCTTATGGCGACCAGCATTGGCAGCATAAACTTAATTTTGAATGAAATATTATCTAAGACTTGCATAGCATTGTTATATCTATAATAGAGTGACAAATGGTCACTCTATTATAGGGGGTTACACACTAAGCAATATCGAGAATCCTCGCACTTTTAGAAACATGGTTTAACAGTTCGAGTCAAAAGTGACATACTTTTTCTTATCCATGCATCATTAAAATGTAAATTCCGTATAAGTTCTCCACTGCATGTTAATTAACGTGATTTATTTTTATGAATATTCTCACTCTCACGCTTTTTATGCCTGCGCGCACAAAAGTAGGCATACAAACCACCCACCAGTGCGCCGGATAGATGCCCTTCGACGCTGACATGCCATTGCCCTGACAGTTGGCCGGGGATCAGTCCTTGCCACATCACGGCGTACAGCACCAATACCACGGCCCCAATAGCCAAGGCTTTAAAGCTGCGATGCATTAAGGCATACACCAACAGATAGGCCCACAAACCGTAAATCACACCGCTCAAGCCGATATGGTAAGCCGGACGACCAATACACCAGAGCAACAGGCCACCACCAAACCAGACCACCAGCAGCAACAAAATGTATTCACGGCTGCCGTAACGGCTGGCCAGCCATGAAAGCAGTGTAAACGGTAGCAGATTCGCCCACAGATGAGCCCAAGAGCCATGCAGAAGCGGTGCGAGCAGCAGTGGCATGAATAACGGCTCACTGCGCGGTAGCAGGCCATAGCGGGTTAATGCGCCTACGCCTAAGTAGTTAAACATAAACAGCACGATACAAAGCACATCAATAATCAGGATCAGCCCGATTACCGGTGGTATTTTTTTCAACCAAGACTGTTCTTTGATCTCCTGCATCAGCGTTACCTCTCACAGTTAATTATTCAGCGAATTAGATTCGGTAACCTGCAGATTTTATTGAACATCATGCAAAAATATCATCAGTGCATATCGTTAGATCACAGGTTATTGTCATATAAAATTTATCGGTTTTATAAATTTGGAATCGCGTCGACATAAGGTAGATGTAAAAAAGTATGAATTTTCCCGCTACCCTTAATCGAGATGTACTCCATGCTTTTCAGTATAAAAAATATTCCCTTTCGGATCTCCGTTATCCTACCGGCAGCATTAGTCGGGCTACTTACCGTCAGTATGATTGTCGGTTTTTTTAGTTACCAGTCCCACCAGCAAACTATCTTGACCGAGCAGATTGTTCAGGATGAAAAAACCAACCAGCAATCTATCGATCTGAACATTAAAATTTGGCAAGCCCGTCTGGCGCTGTTGAACTCGATTGCCAAACTGCGCGATCTGAATGCCGCTAAAAATGCTGAAAATGCGTTAGATGCCATGCTGAAATCTGCTGACCAATATCAACCGGTCACCGATGCCGGCTACAAACTGAAAAGCGTGCTGAGCGATTACAACAAAGCGGCGCGCAGCATGGTGCAATATCACTATACGATTGATGATCAGGTGCGTTACGGCGTCACCGGCTCTGGGGCCAAATTCGATGATTATCTGGTGTATGTCTCTTCTGCGCAGTTTGGCCATGAGTATCGTAATATTTTGATTGATGCGATGACCGATATCGCCAAAACGCGGATCTATTTCAACTCTTTCCAAACAGGTCTGCGTGTTGGTGAATTGGATAAATCCATCAACTTCCTGACCTCTGCCCTGAAAAAACTGACGCCATACAGCCGCTACGATAAACGAACCGAAGAGATCGTGACGCTGGCAACCCGTTATGAAACCGCCCTGAAAAATATCCGTAATGGCATTGATGCTTATATGCAAGCGGACAAGGATACCGACAGCCTAGGCGCGGAGATCAACCAGAATCTGGTTGCGATGTCGCAGTTTATTGGTGAGCGCGGCTACATGGTCGCCGAGAAGAATCTGGAGCAGCAGCAGAGCATGTCACTGCTCCGTCTGGTGCTGGTGACGCTGTTCAGTGTGGTCGGTGTTGCGCTGGCGTGGTTGGTCAGCAGTCAGCTGACGCAACAGCTGCAACAGCTACTAGCAACGGCGCACAAAATCTCTAGCAAGAATCTGGCAGAGCCGCACATTGATAAAAGCCGCAATGAACTGGGCATGTTAGCGCGGGAAATCGAGCAGATGCGTTTGAATCTGCACCATATCATCACCGATATCGCTACCAGCACTTCGCAGCTCAGTAGCGCCGCCGAAGAAGTGAGCGCGGTATCTTTGCAATCCAACTCTGGGATGCAAAATCAGCAAGATCAACTGGGACAACTGGCCACCGCCATGAACCAGATGCAATCGACGGCCAATGATATGTCGCGCAATGCCGAAGAAGCGGCGAATGCAGTCAAAAATGCCGCCTCAGAAGCGGAATCAGGCCGCAATATCATCAAAGCGACCATCGAAACTATCGAGCAAGTGTCTGTGGATGTGCAACAAGCGGGTCAAGTCGTGCATGAGCTGGAGCAAGAAAGCTCGCGCATCGGTGTGGTGATTGACGTGATCCGCGGAATTGCCGATCAGACTAACTTGCTGGCGCTGAATGCGGCTATCGAAGCGGCGCGTGCCGGTGAACAAGGTCGTGGCTTTGCGGTGGTTGCTGATGAGGTGCGTACTCTCGCCCATCGCACCCAAGAGTCCACCACCGAGATCAATGCGATCATTGAAAATCTGCAGCAAAAGGCCAACGCCGCGGAAAGCGCAATGGTCACCAGCTCAACGCGGATGAATGAAGGCGTGATGCAGGTGCAGAACTCTGGCAATATCATTAATCGGATGAGCGAAAATATTCTGCTCATTAATGACATGAACACCCAAATTGCCAGCGCCACGGAAGAGCAAAATGCCGTATCTGAAGGGCTGAATATTAATATCAGCAATATTAATGACGTCAGTTTTGAGATAGTGGAAGGCTCGAACCAAACCGCTAAAGCCTGTGAAGATTTAAGTGCGTTGGCCAATAATCTGCAGAAACTGACCCTGCAATTTAGAATTTAATGCTACCCGCTTAAAATCTAAATTAGGTGGTCGTTATTTTATTGCGCGAGTCAATGCACGATAAAAATTAACGACCACCTTTCTCATACCATTAAAGATATGAAACAATTGGCAGTCTAAAAAGGGTTTGCGGTAACGATTCATTCGTGGCTATTATCGGGACGGTTTATTTAACCGGAGATAATAATCATGGGATTAAGCGGAATCGGAATTCAGGAGCTCTTACTGATCGGCCTGATTGTCGTATTGGTGTTCGGTACCAAAAACCTGCGTAATGTGGGTCGTGATCTGGGCGGTGCGGTACGCGATTTCAAACGTGCACTGAGTGGTCAGAACGAGAACAGCGCACATATGGAGATGCCAGGGTTAAACGAGCAAAAACCTGCCTCACCGGATAATAAATCTTCCTCTTGAACGTTATGTTCTATCCATCATTGTCGGTATCACGGTGATGGCAATTGCCACCATTTGATAATGAGCCGCAATCACTGCAGCGCCAGTATTATTGATAACTATTATTAATAACTACTGACGCTATTTACTTTAGCGTTATATCTAGTTGATTCTCTTCGCCCTATCCATTTCCGCTTTATTTTTTCGCTGTTATCCTTCCTCTGTTTTATTTGTCTTACGGCTCCCTATCCCTTTTGATATCTATCTTGAAATTTCTTTTGTTTGTTTTTTAGGGATTTCACTTTGCGTTACCGAGTAAACAAGTCATGAACGAATTGCGTACATGAAAAAGCCGCCGTTTTATCACAAACAGCGGCTTATCCCTTTATCTCTATTTTTTATCTCTGCTTTCGCTTTGCTTTAGTTTTGCTTTAGTGTTTTCTTTAACTATTAGGACGTTAGCAAATGCGCGGTAATGGCTCGCTGTGCGGTAAATCGAGCAGACGCGCTGCGCCAAACGCACCCATTACTTTCACTTGCCGATTTTCGGTGACTGAGCCAATACAGGTGGCATGACGACCCAACGGATGGGCACGCAAGCACTCCAACACGGCTTCTTCAGCCTCTTCGGCCACAATCAGCACCAGTTTCCCTTCATTGGCAAAATTGAGCGGGTCAAGCCCCAACAGCTCGCAGACACCACGCACCACCGGTTGCACCGGTAATACCGATTCAGCAATCATCATGCCGCAACCGCTAGCCTGCGCAAACTCGTGCAACACCGCCGTCACGCCGCCACGGGTTGCATCACGCAAGGTGCGAACCCCCGCGATCGGATGCAGCTCGGCAATCATGCCATTGAGCGGCGCACAATCACTTTGCAGATCGGCATCTAGCCCCATTTGCTCACGCAAATTCAAGATAGTGGCTCCGTGGTCGCCCAAAGTACCGCTCACAATAATTCTATCGCCAACGCGAATTTGGTCACAGCCCCACTGCACCGCGGGAGGGATCACGCCAATACCCGCGGTATTGATGAAAATCTTATCAGCGGCACCGCGATGCACCACTTTGGTATCGCCAGTAACTATTTGTACGCCCGCTTCTGCGGCAGCAACGGCCATCGAGCGAACCACGCGATCTAAATCTGCCAGTGGCAGCCCCTCTTCGAGAATAAAGCCACAAGAGAGGTATTTCGGGATAGCGCCGCCGACGGCGACATCGTTCACCGTACCGCAGACTGCCAGTTTACCAATATCTCCCCCAGGGAAGAAAATCGGGTCGACCACGAAACTGTCAGTGCTGAACGCTAACCGATCGCCAGTTGCGGCCAGTTCAGCGAGCGGGATCCGCGCCTGATCTTCTTGGCGCGTGAGCATCGGGTTGGCAAAAGCCTGCATAAACAGATCGCGGATCAGGGTTTGCATCGCTTCGCCACCACTGCCGTGAGCCAGTGTTACCACGTCTTGGCGCTGTGTACTCATGGTTATCTCGATTTGTTGTTTATCGCTTAAAAAAGGTTCTGATTATCATGCCTGACGGCGGTATTGGTAGTAGGCGGCGCACGCCCCTTCCGAAGACACCATCAGCGCACCAAATGCGTTTTGTGGATTACAACCGGTGCCAAACAGTGGGCAATCTGCCGGTTTGCATCGGCCTGTCAACACATCACCACAACGGGCGCGTGGGTCATCAGCGGCCGCGCCAACCTGTGGCTGGAAGATCCGCTCGGCATCAAAATCGGCATAAGCGTCACTTAACATCACGCCAGAGTGCTCAATTTCCCCCAGACCCCGCCACTCACTGCTTGGGCGCAGGATAAACACGTCATCCATCGCGCCAAGCGCCAGATTGTTGCCTGCGTCTGGCACGATGCGTCGATATTGGTTATCGACCCGCGCCACGCCTTCAGCCACTTGCTCCACCAACATTAAGATCGATTGCAAGATATCTAACGGTTCAAAACCGGTGATCACCAACGGTTTAGCGAACTCATCGCAAATAAAACGGTACGGCTCGGCACCGATCACCATGCTGACATGGCCCGGCGCGAGGAAGCCATCAATGCGCACATCTGGTTGTTGCAGCAAAGTTCGCAACGTTGGGATGATGGTGATGTGCTGGCAGAAGATGCTGAAGTTACTCAATCCCTCTCGACGCGCTTGCAGCACCGTCAGCGCAGTACTTGGCATAGTGGTTTCAAAGCCGAGAGCAAAAAAGACCACGTGCTTATGGGGATTATCGCGTGCGATAGCCAATGCATCGAGTGGCGAATACACGATACGGATATCCGCGCCACGGGTTTTGGCGTCGCGCAGTGCGCCGCGCCGCCCAGGGACGCGCATGGCATCGCCGAAGGTACAGAAAATCACGTTATCGCGCTCGGCGATATCGATACAGGCATCAATACGCGCCATCGGCAGTACGCACACTGGACAGCCCGGTCCGTGCACAAACTCGATGCTGTCGGGCAGGATCTGATCCAAACCGAACTTGAAGATGGCATGTGTATGGCCGCCGCACACTTCCATCAGTTGCAGCGGCTTTTGTGCATTGTAAGGCAGCGTTTGCATTACGCTCTGAATGCGCGCCAGCAAACTGGTCGCCAGCGCCGGATCGCGAAATTCATCGACAAACTTCATCGCATTCATGACGCAATCTCCGCGGTCTGCGCCGCTTGGCCATTCAGCGCACCAAAGTCATCCACTTCGTGACCAAGCGCCTGCATGCTGTGCAGCGCATCGAGGGTCGCCTGCGCCTCTTGCTCATCGAGCAAACTCATGGCAAACCCCACATGCACCAATACCCACTGACCAATCAGATCAGCCGGAGCGCCGGTACATACCAGCGCAGCATTCACTTCACGTTTGACGCCGCACACATCCACCACGGCGGTCACGCTAGCTTCATCACGAATAGCGACAATTTGCCCCGGAATGCCTAGGCACATACCTGCTCCTCCAGCCAGCCCAGCCATTCGTCCATGCCGTCACCGCTACGCGCGGAAACTTGAATCACGCGGATATCCGGATTGACGCGGCGCGCATTGGCAATACAAGCATCCACATCAAAGGTCAGATAAGGCAGCAGATCGGTTTTATTCAGCAGCATCAGGGACGCCGCAGCAAACATATCAGGGTATTTCAGCGGCTTGTCTTCCCCTTCGGTCACCGACAAAATCGCCACTTTATGGCGCTCGCCAAGATCAAAGCTGGACGGACACACCAGATTACCGACGTTCTCGATAAACAAAATGCTGCCAGACTCGGGCGCTAAACGCTCGGAGGCATCACGCACCATTTGCGCATCCAGATGACAGCCTTTGCCGGTATTGACCTGAATCGCGCACACACCGGTGGCGCGGATACGCTCAGCGTCATTACTGGTCTGCTGGTCACCTTCAATCACGGCGCACGGACGCTGCCCTTGCAAGCGGCGCAAGGTTTCCGTCAGCAATGTGGTTTTACCGGAGCCTGGGCTAGACACCAGATTCAGCGCCAGAATTTGCTGCGCGGCGAAATCTTCGCGATTGTGAGCTGCGATATGGTTATTTTTGCCCAGAATATCTAATTCGATTTGCAGCATGCGGCGCTGGCTCATCCCCGGAGCATGGGCGCCGGCAAGACCGTGGCCATAATGCATGTCATCCTGCTCACCTTGCGGCTGCAGTGCCGGCTCTTCTGCTTCAACAGGTGCGGCATGGTGATGGTGCGCGTGCTGATGGTCATGATGGTCATGATGGTCATGATGGTCATGATGGTCATGATGGTCATGATGGTCATGATGGTCATGAT